>CABUYS010000006.1 GCA_902495835.1 uncultured Oscillospiraceae bacterium
GATATATCTAACTTAAAAGGAAGCGATAACGTAGGTGGAATGGTGGTTTTTAAAAAAGGTAAACCACTGAAATCGGCTTATAAAAGATTTAAAATTAAAACAGTTTTAGGACAAGATGATTACAGTTCCATGCGTGAGGTTATAGGCAGACGTATGAAAAATTATATTGAGTCCGATAAAAAATTAGAAGAAGGATTCGAAGTGCTTCCGGATTTGATTCTTGTGGACGGAGGAATTGCACATACTGCTGCCGTTAAAGATGTCCTTAAATCTATAAATATAGATGTGCCCGTGTTTGGTATGGTGAAGGACGGAAAGCACAGAACCCGTGCAATTACCACAGACGGACAAGAAATAGAAATAAAAAGCAACAGCAGAATTTTTTCATTTATAACATCCGTTCAAGATGAGGTGCACAGGTATACTATAGGATATCATAAAAAACTAAGAGGTAAGAGAGTCAAAACTTCTGAACTTACAAAAATACCGGGAGTAGGAGAGAAAAGAGCAATAACAATTTTAAAAACATTTGGTTCCGTAGACAGAGTTTCAAAAGCTTCGAGCGAAGAATTATTACTTGTTCCCGGTATTACAAAATCGGTTGCAAATGAAATATATAATTACTTTCGAAAAGATTTATAAAACTGATAATTTATTAAGTGCTTTTTGAAAATATTCAGGAAGAGTACTTGTAAATTCCATATACTCTTTTGTTGTGGGATGAATAAAACCTATAGTTTTTGCGTGAAGACATTGTCCTTTAAGAAATTTAAAAGGATTATTTTTAGGGTTTGCATAAACTTCGTCTCCGACGACAGGATGACCTATATAAGACATATGAACACGAATTTGATGAGTTCTTCCTGTTTCGAGCTTTAATTTTATGTGAGTGAAATTACCATATCTTTTTAAAACCGTATAGTGGGTAACTGCATTTCGTCCCAAAAAAGGAACCACTGCCATTTTTTTGCGGTCTGTTTTATGCCTTGCGATATTTGCGTTTATCGTTCCTGTGTCTTCTTTTAAATTTCCGTAAACTATCGCTTCGTATTCCCGTGTAAAACTATGATTTTTTATTTGCTCTGCCAATTCTTTATGGGAAGTATCATTTTTAGCAACTATCAGTAATCCGCTCGTATCTTTATCTATCCGGTGAACAATTCCGGGGCGAATAACTCCATTTATTCCCGAAAGAGAGTTTTTGCAGTGATATAATAAAGCATTTACAAGAGTACCGCTGTAATTTCCCGGAGCGGGATGAACAACCATATTTTTTGGTTTGTTCACAATAAGTAAATCGTTATCTTCATATACAATATCAAGAGGAATGTTTTCGGCGACTACTTCTAATTCTTGAGGTTTTGGTATTTTTACATTTATCATATCGTTTTCGGATAATTTATATTTTTTGTTGACTGAATTTTGATTTACCATTATGTTACTGTCTTCAATAAGTTTGTGAATATAAGAACGAGAAATATCGTTTAGTTTTGAAGACAAAAATTTATCAATTCTTTCTCCTTGATTTTCCGAATTGATGAAAAAATTAAATTCATCCATTTTATTATCCCACTCCCAAATCGGTGATGTTTATAGAAATTTCAATTGTGGGGTCGTCTTTTATATTTGGATATATTTCGTTTATAAATCTTTTTATAAGCTCGTCGTTTTTTTTGAGTTTTGTCGTATTTGGCACAAACACGTTTACCATAAAACGTTCAAAGTGTTTTTTTGCTGTTTCTATATCGTAGACAACATCTTCAAAACTTTGATTTTCAGTTCCGACTAAAAGACACACGCTGTCGAAATATTCAGACAAATCTTCAGGTGTAACGCTTTCAGGAATTCCTTTATTCCAAAAAGAGCGAAGCTTTGGATTAAAAGTTTCAACTCCCGTTCTGAATTTAACTTTTGAGTTTTTAAATTTTTTTGCAAATTCCTGAAGTTTGTTCCTGTACGCCCAGTGTACTTCCAGCCAGATTTCGTTTATGTTTTTTTCTTCGACTTTGTTTATGAGTTTTTCTATAGTCATATCGTCAAGCTCCATTGTGGAACCCGAATTTATTACATCTATTACTCCAAATTTTCCTGTGATTTTATCTATGACTTCAGAGTTTATTTTAAAGGGGTTATTGCTTACATCGTTATAGTAATCGCAAAAAATACATTTTTTCCAAAAACATCCTTTTCCCTGAAGAAGAACAAATTCTCGTGGAAATTTATCGGTTATAAGTGAGTATCTGTTTTGTACTTGTTCCATGTTTTTATAATTTTTCCTTTACAAAGTTTTTTATATCATAATAAAATTATTATACCAAAAAAGCAATAGCTCGGTATTACCCGAGCTTGAACAGATTATTTTGATTCTACTATTTTTATTTTGTCATAAGGTATTCCGGATTGGCCTGAAACAATATCTCTGATTACAACCGCAGAGTTTTCGTTAAGGTTTCCCGGACTTACAATTACGCTGCATTCTCCGTTTTGAATTGATACCAAGCATTCTCCGAAGCCTTTTGCTTTTATGAGATTTTCTATACTTGATTCTTGCTGAATATTTTTTGTTAAAGAATCGATTTGCTTTGTAATTTCATTTTTTATATCATCATTTACATTTGAAGCAGAGGAAAGATTTTTTAATTTTTCTTCAGCTTCTTCACGAGATTTTTGACGGTTTGATTGTGCTTGAGCAAAATATTTTTTTGTTTCGTCTGAAACGGACGCAGCTGTTGGAGTGGATTCTTCATTTTTTTCATTGATATGAGAAGCGTTGACGTATCTTGCTTCGCCGAGTTCTTTGGTAGATTCAAAAATTCCTGTGGAGTTAAGTCCTTTGTCTTCGGAAAACTGCCAGTTAAGATAAACTGCCGCTCCGAGTGCTACTACGAGAGATGCTAAAATAAGTTGACGTTTGTGAAATTTCATTTTTTGTTCCTCCAATATTTTTTTAATTCATAAAATGGGATAATTTAAATTTTTATGCCGACTTTGTTACGCAAACTTTCTTTGAAGGTATATTTAAAGCTGTTGTAACTGCGTCTACAATTCGTCGCTCTACTATGGGGTTTTCCGCACCTGAACAAATTACTATCACACCCTTTACCTTAGGCTCTATTTCCGTCACTGCCAAAGCGTGCTCGGTTCCTTGATTGTCTTTTATGGTTATGTATTTTTTCTCACAGTCGTCACATTCCTTTTTTCTGGTAATTCCGCATTCGGATTTGTCTTCACATGCTTCTTTGTTTTTCTTTTCTTCGGTTGCATATACGGTTTCTGCAGAGTTTTCAAATGTTATAAGTACTTTGGATTTTCCTGCTCCTTCCACGTTTGATATGATATTTTCAAGGCTTTGCTGTAAATTTTGTTGTCGATTCAGCGAAGATGCCGAAGCACTTACAGTTGCTTCTTTTTTCGAATTTGTTTTAAAAAAACCCGAAAAAGCTATGAGTATTAAACCCGTAATTCCTAAGACAATAATCAAATTTCCGCGATTTTTCGGAGATATGATTTCTTTTATTTTATCTGATATCATTGAATTGCTTTTTGTTGTTTCCTTCATGTTAATCCGTCCTCCGTTTTTTAATTCTCTGATTTTTTATCAGCAAACTATTACCTCAGTTTCTATGTTTAAGTTTTTTTCTACAGAGGTTTTTATAAGTTCTTTGGAATTTTCCGCGACTTTAGGTATGTAAACTTTACACATAATCATTACTATGCAGTTGTCCTTGTTAATATCCATTAAAACTTCAACTTTTTCAAAATTTATATTTAAGTTATTAAGGTGACGCTTTACAACGGCTTCGGTATTCTTTTGAAAAGTGTCCGATACTTGATTGTTTAAATTGTCTGTTACATCTTTTGAAGGAGAAGGCGGAGGAGAGGAAAATATATTTTTAAAGGAGGTGTTAAAATTATTTTTTATCGCTTGGAGCGGCATTATGAAAGCACATAACACAAAAGTTCCCAAAACCATGTTAATGATTTTTTCTGTTTTTCCAGGAGGTATTAAAAACTCTGCCAAAGCACATATTACAACCGTTATACATAAAAGAGCAGACCATTCTTTTACCATGTTCATGTTTTACCTTCCAATTATCATTAAAAGTACTGTCGAGACAATCATAATTGTCATTACGAATATAAGAGCGGCCATCATTACAGACATAACTCCGCTTACGGATTTAAACAGAAAAGAAATCTTTTTTAATTCAAAAATATCGCTTATTCCTTTGCTCAAATTCAAAAATATTATCCAAACCGAGCATTCTGCAACTATGGGTAAAAATATTGCTCCTATGGCTATAATTCCAAAAGCACCTGCACCCGATTTTAATAATTTTAAGCAACCTTGTACGGTTCCGAATGCGTCGCTCAGTGCTCCGCCTACTATCGGTACGCATGTATCTATTGTAAATTTTGCCGCTTCTGTTTTTAAGTTGTCCGCTGAAGAT
Source organism: uncultured Oscillospiraceae bacterium (assembly GCA_902495835.1). Classification (GTDB taxonomy): domain Bacteria; phylum Bacillota; class Clostridia; order Oscillospirales; family Acutalibacteraceae; genus UMGS1491. The sequence goes on from CABUYS010000006.1 coordinate 4,452, forward strand.
GTCACCAGATTTTGAATTGTTAATATTCCTGTAAAAACAGAAGCTAAAAATTTAAAAACCGATTTTGAAGTTGTATAAATACCGCTGCACAGTCCATTTAAATTTATCCTCGGAGAAATCGACGATATGAGTGCAGCTCCTAAAAGTATGTTCATATAAGGAACAAGAAAATTCCCGGCAAAATATGAAATTATTTGTCCTGCAGCCATAATGGTAACCTGAGATGAGGTAGCCGTGATTGGATGACCCGACAGAACCATTATTGTAGCCATAATAGGGGTTTCGCATAAAATAAATCCCGATGCACTTTTTATTGCAGCCGAACAACTGTTTATACAGTTTACCATGGGATGAATTATTGAAGCACAGAGGCACAAAATACTTACTGAAGACATTATATTTGAAATATTTTTATTCCCGAATGATGTTTTAAGATTGTTTATAATTGTGCTTAGCATTATTATGGCAAGTATTGACGTAAGGGAAGAAAAGGGTATCAGTGCTTTTTTTGAAAATGTTTTAAATATTTCCTTGAATATATCTTCTATGTTTATATTTGATATTTCTTCCCAGTTTGCGTTTTTTACGCCTATACTATTTATCGAATTTATTGTATCCGAAGGAAGGTTTTCGTTAAGTTTATCTATTTCAAGTAATTTATATTGTCTGTCGTAAATATCATTTGTTTCGTAATTTTCTTTAGCTTGTACCTGCGCAAATGAAAACATAAACCCCGTCATTATAAAAGTTATAAATACTAAAAACTTTTTCATACTTGAACTCCCATAAACTTCAGAGATGTTTGAATTATGGTTTCAAATAACGGAAGAGCGGTTATAAGTATTCCTATTTTTCCTGCGAATTCAATTTTCGAGGCCATTGAATTTTCTCCTGCGTCTTTACATGAATCGGAGGCAAATTGAACCGCAAAACAAATGCCTAAAGATTTTAAAAGTATTGCTCCGTATTCGTGTGGTATATGTGCGTAAGTTATCAGATTTTTTATTTTGCCCATTGCCGGAGACATTTCCGATAAAATACTTATTACAACAATTGCTCCGGTAACGATGTTTATTATTACAGAGTATTCTGGAATATGTTTTTTTAGCGACACTGATATTACGGCAGCTGTTAAAACCAATCCTATTAATGATATTATGTTCATTTTTATTACCGTCCGAATATTTTATCAAAGTCCAAATACCGATTTTATTGTTTTAAAAAGTAAATCTATTTGCTGAATAATCATCATAAGTACAACAATCAGTCCTGCTAATGTGGTCATCATTGCCTGTTCTTCACGACCTGAACGTATGAGAACTTGATTCAAAATGGCAACTATTATACCTACTGCCGCTATTTTAAAAATTAAATCTATATTCATTTTTGAAATTCCTCCGAAAAGTATATTTTCAAACAAACATAAGACCCGCTGCAAAACTCAAACAAATACCCATAATAATAGGAAGTTTGCTTTTGTTTTTAAATTGATTTTCAGCGTCTCTAACATGAATATTAAATAAATCGAGGTAGTGATTTATATGATTTATTTGCTCTGAAATGCTGTAATTTCCCAGTTCTTGCCCAAAGTTTACAATTATGGAATTTTCTTCTCTTGTTATTCCCGTTTCGAAATTTATATTGGAAAAGACGTATTCCCAGGAATCTTTCAGTGATTTTGTTTTGGTTTCTTTCAAGCAAAGGTTTAGTTTGCTTTTTAAAAAATTGTCGCAGCAGTAATTTTTCAATATCTCTAAAATTGTTTTTTCAGAGTATGAAATTTCATTTTTAAGGTGCATGAGTAAGTCTATGTACGAACGTAAAAATTTCACACGTTTTGAATATTTTTCACTAACCGAGATTCCTGCTAAAGCTCCCGAGAGGACCACAATAATCATTCCTACAAATTTCATCATAAATATCACCTGCTTCGTAAATTTTTTTTATCATGTTCATGCTTGGCGTATTGTTTAGAAATATAATTTTTTCGAAGGCACCCGAACTTAAAAGCTTTCGTGCTTGAGGTTTATGTATGAATTGATTTTTATTTTCAGCGTGAATACTCGCTATAATTCTTACGCCTGAATTAAGACTTTGAATAATAGCATTAGCGTCTTTTTCAGAGCCAATTTCATCACAAATAATGACGTTTGGAGATAAACAGCGTACGGCTCTGATTATTCCTTCGGCTTTTGGAAATCCTGATAATACGTCGCAAAGACCTATATCGAGCTCGGGCTTTCCTTCAAAACACGAAGCTATTTCCATTCTTTCGTCAACAATGGTGACTTTTTGGTGATTTTTTTCATCAGATGAAATAAGTCTTCCTAAATCACGAAGTATAGTTGTTTTTCCGCACCTGGGCGGGCCTGCTATAAGTATGCCTCCCGAGCAATTTGAGATGTTTTCAAAAATTTCTTTGGAGCAATTTTTAAATTCTCTTGCGATTCTTATGTTAAGTGATGTTATATTTTTTATCCCTGAAATACTGTTTTCTTTAACAACCGCAGTTCCGCATATTCCTACTCTGTGCCCGCCTTTTATTGTAATGAATCCTTCCTTGAGCTGCTCTTGAAAGCTGTAAACCGAATAATTGCACATAATGCTGAGACTTTGAGTCAAATCTTCGGTTAAAATAAAATTTGAAGCATGGTTTTCATCGGGAAGAAAATAAACTTTATTCGAATATGTAATATAAGGTAATTTTCCGACTTTTAATCTTATTTCAGAAGCGAGGGCTTTTATTTCATCGGGTATTTTACTTAAAAGGCATTTTAGTTTAGGGCACAAATATTCTGCTACGTTTTCAAATTTACTTATTTTATTTTGATTATCCATATTATTTTCATCCTTGTCCTCGTTTTATTAATAATAGATATGGACAATTTGTTTTGATTAGAACAAAAATTTTAAAAAACAAAAATCAATTAACAGTTGATTTGTAGAGAATAATAATATATTATTTATTTATATAATTTCGTTTTTATATAAACTGATATTATTTTTAAGCTTTGGAGATGATTTTTTTGAAAAAATTTTTGAAATTTACCTCGCTGCTTTTATGTTTTAATATACTCGCAACTCTTTCAGGATGCGGCAAAAAAGAGCAGTCCGAAGATTCCGTTTCTTCTTCGTATAAAAAGGATTATGATATATTCGTTTACAACACTGATATGAATATAGGCTCAAGTTTCAGAGAAATGTGCGACGAATACACAAAGAGAACCGGTGTAATAATAAGAACCGTTACTCCGTCGGAAGCGGAAAATAATTTTGAAAGCATGAGGAATTATTTAAGCGGAGAATATCCTCCCGATATTTTTACGGTCAGTAGTATTTCCGAGTTACAAACGCTTAAAAATGATTCTCAGATTCTTGATTTCAGCAATGCTACCGAAGAAAGTTTTAAAAATGTCGTAAATGCAATTCCTGAAAGTATACGATTAAGTTCTAATACGGCGGACAATTTTGGAGTACCGTATACCGTTGAAGGCTATGGATTTTTGGTAGATCCTAAAATGATAGCGTCTATTTTTGGGGGAGACAGATACAGAAAAGTAATTGATGATTTGCAATCTTGTAACTGTGAGGAGTTTATCAATTTTATACAAGTCATAAAATCATATATTAACAGCCCTGGAGCTTATACATGTAAACTTAATAATCACGTTTATACTTGTTCGAGTTCAAAAGGTGAATTGAGCAAAAATCTTAACGGTGTATTTTCATTTGCTGCGGGAAATGCTAAATATTCGGGTTCTTATTTAGTTAACACTGCACTTTGTTCGGTTTTTAAATCTGCAGCTGCTGCAAATATTGCAACGACTGAAGACATTCAAAATTTGAAAAATCCTTTGATGAAATTTGCCGAAATTATTGATATTATAACCGGAAATCTCTCGGGACCGAGCGGCCCTTTAAGCAGAGGATTAGAGCTTGTAAGTAATACTCAAAACAGCGTAAGTCAGTCTATGAAAAATTTTGTAAATGGTAAAACTTTATTTCTTTTGGCAAGTACAGAAGATTACCAAAATATTTTAGTTTTTGATTCTTTGATAGCTAAAAGAAGTGTATTTATACCTATAAAAATGCCTTTTTCGGAAGAAGACGTAACTTCATCTCAAAGCATATCTAAAAACATTAATAAATCACTGAGTGCATACGTTCCGAGGTATTTTTGCATAAATGCAAAATCAGGAGAAAATGAAAAGAAAAAAGCTCAAGATTTTTTGACATGGATACAAACATCTGACCTTGCACAAAAATATGTAATTCCCAAATTCGGATATACTCCGTACGATTTAAAAAATACCGAGGTACTTGATAATCCGCTGTCACGTTCTTTGGTTGGATATATTTCGGAAGGAAAAATTTTACCGTGTGCATTTATGGGAGCTCCTGAAAAATGGGGAGGAGATGGTATAGGAAAATATCTCATAGAACAGTATTTTACCAAAGCCGTGTGGGATTATCAGGATTATGAAAAAATAGCCGATTATGGCGTGGAAAAGTGGAAAGAACTTAAATAGTGAAAAGATAGAAGGAGATTTTATGATGGAGTATTTGTTGGATGTTTCGTTTTTAAAGAAGGGAAAGTATTTATGGGATAAGCCTGTGATGGAGAAAATGATGAAAATGTTTGATGATTTTAGAAATCAAGGAGGTTCTGTTGCGTCCGAAAGATGTTTTGTTGAATTTGTACTTGAGCTAAAACAAGCTTACAGGAATTTTTTAATTAAAATAAACGATTTGCCGTTGATAATGAATTGCCGAGCAAAAGGTGATGAAAAATCACATTTCGGAGGCGAAGAGTGTGCCGCTCTTATGAAATCTTTTAGATTTTCTGCAGAAAAATATTTAAATGAAACTTCAAATAAATCTGATACTTCAGAAAATTCAGTACATTACGTGATTTCTCAGATTAGAAAAAAAGCTGCTCAAGACGAAGAATCTGCAAAAAAAATAGAACAAATAGTTAAAAATGAATACATTTCTTTGGGAAATGATAATACTTTAAATTTGTTTAGAAATTCTGGGTACAATATTGGAAATAATTCAATAAACGAGATTACTTCGACTAAAATTTGAAAATTTTTACTTTGTGTTCAGTGAAGTTTTCGGTAATTATAAATTTTATTGAATAAAACGATTCTAAGATCAAAAATTTCGACGAGAAATTATTTTGACAACTTAATGGGAATATAAGTTTTCTTATTGAGGGTTTTCTAACGTATTTTGTCGATGTAAAAGTTAAATTTTAATTTATTTTTTCAAATAATATTGACTTTCATTTTGTTTAATATTATAATTGCTCTTGGAGATTGGGAATGGGGATGTAAATGTTGGTTTTCTCAATTTTTCATTTTTGCCGGTGTGGCGGAATAGGTAGACGCAAGGGACTTAAAATCCCTCGGTGGCAACACCGTGCCGGTTCGAGTCCGGCCACCGGTACCATGGGAGTATAAGGTGCAATTATAGCTTTTTGTATGTCAAAAAATTGGTGTACGAAAAGCTTTTTTGTATACTTAAATTTCAAAACGTTACAACAACAAACAATTCGTTTTAATAAATATTTTAGATTTATTTTTAAAATCTTCGATTTGCGAAGTGTGTATTTTCTTACAAATTAAAAGTTGGATAATAACAGTTGAAGAAATGAATTAAAAAAGTATATAAATACAGAATTGATCTTAATTCAGTAGAAATCTCCATTCACCTTACCCTCAATATAAACCGGTCTACATTACTTTATATAAAAGTCACGGATGTAGCTTGAAATCGAAAAATGTAAAATAAACACAATAACCATAAGGAGAATATGATTTTACAAAATTTCGTAATAGTTTAGCGTCTACATATTTAACTAATAATTTTTGGTAAAGCTGTGCAAAGAAATTGCATGATGACAGAATTTACCACAAAAATTGAATCTAAACCTATTTTTGAGGAGTTATAAATGAAAGTGTTTAAAAATGATATTATTAAAGCTTTAGTCACAACTTTATTGATTACAGGCACAGTTGTGTTTTTCATATTTTTAGCTTTAACAAAAACGATTGATTGGATTAATCATGAACTTGAACCTAAATATGATTCGGAAGGAAGAATGATATACGAAGATGATCGTCATACAATTGTTTCTTTTGGAAAAAGAAAAGAATTTGACATATGGAAAAGTGGTTCCAAGGGTGAAGTGGATTGGATTTTGTTTGACAAAGACAAGAATAAAGGTATCGATAAAATAAGGTTTTTTACTCGCTCTACTTCATGTCCATGTGTTTATACAGTAGGTGAAAAAGGATATACAAAGTTAAATTATGAAACAGCTGAAATCAAACAAAGTAAGAATATAAAAGATTTTTCAAAGGAGGATAAGTTGGTTTTTGAAAAACTTGAAATTGAAATAAAAGAAGCAAAGGACGATCAAGAAAAATCAGAAATATCTTGGGAATGGATAATGGATAAATAAGTAGAGATTATAAAATAAGTGTATATATACTGTGTTGAGTCGGCTGAAAGATACTACAGCAACAAATTTGGAGCTTTTTTCACAGAAATCAAATGTTTAATTATTTGATTTTAAAATATAGTTTGATATAAAGTATAGAATGTAATATACTGAATGATGTTAAAATAATTTAAATTCGTAAAGTAACTTGAGGAAGTGTAAGCAATGTGGGTGTTAGAAAACCTTGAAAAATTGAAAAGCAGTGATAAACCGGCAATTATACACCGCGAAAAAGGAATTACATTTAAAGAATTATGGGAAAGATCGGAACGAGTTGCGAATTATATTTTAAACACGTGTAAAACGAAATCGCCGATACTTATATACGGAAACAAAGAAATAGATATAATAACCGTTATGATAGCTTGCTTGAAAACGGGACGAGCGTATTCTCCGGTTGATATAACTTATCCTTCGGAAAGATTGTATAAGATTGCAAAAATAACAGACACCGAGCTTGTTTTTAATTTTTCAAATGTGGAATTATCGGGAGATTTTAAAATATTAAATAAAGATGAGATAAACGGAATCTGTTCTGAAGAACGTAAACAAGAAGAAATTTCTATAGATAATTGGGTAAAAGATGAAGATACATGCTACATTCTTTTTACTTCCGGAAGTACAGGAGAGCCTAAAGGCGTTCAAATAAGCAAAAAGAATATAGAATGCTTTGCTTCATATTTTAAAAATGAATGCGAAATAAGCGGGGAAAAAATTGTTTTAAATCAGCCGCCATATTCGTTTGATTTATCTGTAATAAATCCGTATGTTTGTTTGCCCATGGGCATGACTTTATATAACATTGACAAAGATATGATTGAAAATCCTAAAGAAATGTTTGAATATTTTAAGAAAAGTAATATTTCAATTTGGATTTCCACACCGTCATTTTTAAACTTTTGCATAATGAATGAATGTTTTAATAAAAGCATGTTTCCAAACTTAAAAAAGTTTATATTTAATGGGGAAGTTCTTCCAAAAAACCTTGTCAAAATTATTTTTAAAAAATTTCCGAATTCAGTTGTAATAAATGCGTATGGTCCCACAGAAGCTACTGTCGGAATAACGTCATGCGTTATAACAAAAGATATGCTCGAAGATGAAAAAAGTCTTCCTGTAGGAAAAATATCTCCTAATATGTCTTATAAAATAGTAGATGAATCAGGAAATTCAGTTAAAGAAGGTCAACCCGGAGAACTTATTATAATCGGTGACAGCGTCAGTTCAGGGTATTATAAAGATTTGGAAAGAACCGAAAAAAGTTTTTTTGTAAATGAAGAAAAAAAGAGATGCTACAAAACAGGAGATTTGGTATTTAAGTCGGGAGATTATTTTTATTTTATTGCAAGAAAAGATTTTCAAATAAAATTGAATGGTTTCAGGATAGAACTCGATGATATTGCAAGTAATTTAAATAAGACGGAATTTGTTAATAACAGTGTTGTCATTCCTGTTTACAAGGACGAAAGTATTAGTTATTTAGTTGCATTTGTTACGTTAAATAAAAAAACGGAAGAGTCAGATTTTAAGATAGGGATAAAGATAAAAAAAGAATTGAGAGATTTGGTTCCTTCTTATATGGTACCTAAGAAAATAAAAATTTTAGATTCATTTCCTCTAAACACAAACGGAAAAATTGACAGGAAAAAGCTTATGGAGGAAATATAATGACTGTAAGTTCGTATTCAAATTTCTTTTCACTGTTTATTTTTGGCCTTTTTATGATTCCTGCGATAGTGTTGGGACTGCTTGGCAGTAAAACTAAAAAAATAGGTATAAACTATGCGTTAAAGCACTATGAAATGATAATTTCAATTCCAATGATGATATTATTGTTTGGACTTAATTCAAAACAGATGTTTCAATTTGTAGCTTTCGTTTTATATGAAGTTTTACTTGTATATATCTATTATCGTTTTAAAAAACGGGCAAACAGTGAATTTGTATATTATACTGTTTTTTCGCTTTCAATGTTGCCTATTTTAATTGTTAAGGCAGTACCTGTGCTTTTCTCTAAAATATTACCGTTAGCATCGCCTTTAATTATTGATAGAAAAATATGTATTTCTGCAGATAAATTTAGTTTTTTGGGATTTATAGGAATATCTTATATAAGCTTTAGAATTTGGCAAATGATTATTGAAATACACGACGACAAAATAAAAGAAATTTCGTTGCCTGAAATGTTATATTTTATCACCTTTTTCCCTACAATAACATCCGGCCCGATAGACAGATACCAAAGATTTAAAAAAGATCTGGAAGCTGAAATAGAAACAAAAGATTATATAATCAATTATTTGTTTGTGGGTATCAAAAAAATTTTTATAGGTGCACTTTATAAATTTGCATTGGCAACTTTTATTAATATTTATATAATGCAAAAACTTCCGCCGCATGCTACATCGTTTGGAACTACGGTACTTTATATGTATGCATATACATTTTATCTTTTCTTTGATTTTGCGGGGTATTCAAACTTTGCAGTTGGGACAAGCTATATTTTGGGAATAAAAACTCCTGAAAATTTCAATAAACCGTTTCTTGCACACAATATGAAAGAATTTTGGGACAGGTGGCATATGTCGCTTTCAAAATGGTTTGGAGATTATTTGTTTAGCAGATTTGTTTTAAATTCCCTTAGAAACGGTACTTTCAAAAGTAAGAAAACTGCAACACGGTGCGGTTACATGCTTACGATGTTTACAATGGGATTATGGCACGGTTTTTATCTTTTTTATATAGCTTACGGGATTTATCAAGGATTAATGCTGGTTTTGACAGATATTTATGTTAAATCCAAAACTTACAGGAAATTCAAAAAATCAAAATATTATGATGCCGTAAGTATAGCTACATGTTTTCATGTTGTATCGTTTGGAATGCTGTTGTTTTCGGGATATTTATTTAATTTTTAAAAGGAGAGTTTTAATTTATGGATTATAAAAAATTAGCACTTGAAATAATGGAAAATGTTTGTGAAACAGATGAATTAAGCGAAGACCCAGATATGAATCTTTTTGAAGCAGGGTTAATGGACTCTCTTTCAAGTATAAGTGTTTTGCTGGAAATAGAGAAAAAGCTAGGTATAAAACTACAGATAACCGATATTGACAAATCCGATATCTCAAGCGTAAATAACTTTGAGGCTTTTTTGAGAAAAAGGAGTGAAAATAATTAAAAATGTTCAAAAAAACGGTAAAGTTATTATCTTTGATTTTCATACCGATTGCGATATCTTCTTTAGCACTTTTCGTGTATAGTAATTTTTTGGATTCTCAAATAGAAAGTTTATATAATCCGGCATTAGCTCGAACGTACGGTATAGATGAGATGGGTAAAGGTATAAAAATTTTAGAGCATAATGCCGCTCAAGATGATTTAATAATATTGGGTTCGTCTGAACTGGATTCATGGGTACCGCAAAATCCCAAAAATATGTTTCCAAATAAGGAACTTAATTGTAATGTCGATTTAGTAGGCAGAGCAATAGTTCAAAATTTTGCTAACTCGATTAAAGTCGGAGCATTGCAAAAATCTTTTGAGGGTAAAAAAATTGTATTGCTAATTTCTTTGCAGTGGTTTTTAGATAAAGACGTAGATTTAAACGGTTTTAAATCTAACTTTTCGGAAATACAGTTTTATAAATTTATGAATAGTGATAAAATCAGTCGTCAAAATAAAATTTATGCATGTGAAAGAATAAGTAAATTTCTTAAAAACGATCCCGCATTTGAAAGACCATATTTATATGCAACGTTTTACAAAAAGAACAATATTCTATCTAATGCCATACTCGCTTGTTTTAAACCGTATTATTTTGTAAGAGAAAAATTTTTGGAATTGAAAGATAAATATCAAGCGTATAAAACGGTTAACGATTTTAAGAATGAACCTTTTCGTGACTCGGTAGATATAAATTGGGAAAAAGAAGAATTTAAGGCTCAAAAAATGGGCGAGGAATATTGTACTAACAATAAGTTTTATGTTCAGGATGAATATTATGACGAATATCTGAAAGATAGAATAGCTGCTTCTAAAAATTCATACGACCCAAACTTGGATTTGTGTGCTTCGAAAGAGTTCGATGATTACAAATTAATGCTTGAAACTTTTAAAGAATCCGGAATCAGTCCGTATTTGATTTTTGTATCTACTAACGGATTTTATTACGATTATGTCGGGCTTGACAGAGATAAACGCATTTCTTTTTATGACAAACTCTGCAATATAGCGGATGAATATAATTTTGATTATTTGGATTTGCGTGATAAAGAATACGAACCGTATTTTTACAAAGATGTAATGCATTTGGGGTGGAAAGGATGGTTATATGTCAATAAACAAATTACAAAGCATTATTCTTAAAATTGTGAATAGTTATATATTTAAATTGATATTTATAACAATATCTTTGATACTGATTATTTTTTGTATGTTGGAATCCAAAGATGCAAACATTTCATTTGTCTACAATAATTTTTAATGAGTAATTTCAAAATAAAAAACATAAAGGAAGGATAACGAAAATTTCGTTATCCTTTTTTGATATAAATTATTAATTATAAAATGTAAATGTAATTGTATCACACAGCCAGTGGAAAAAAATCGGAACAAGAATATTTTTGGATTTGATAAATATAATTCCAAAAACGCTTCCTAAGATAAATACCATTATACCTGACAACAGCATTTGAACAATAGAATAATTTGAATTAAAAAACGTTGGTAAGTGTATTATTACAAACATAATATTACTTAAAATTATTGCTGATATTACTTTCTTTTTATTTGGTCTTGAGCCCAGTAAAGCGTTTTGTATCCAACCTCTGAAAACTATTTCTTCAGGAATAGCAGGAACTATTAAACTAAGGTAAGCTTTTTCTGAAAACACAGATAAAAACCCTTCTATATTTGAAAATTTTCTTAATGGTCTGCTTAAAGAAAAATTTGTAAATTTTGTAAAAATAATACCACATACAAGATATAAAATTATAGGTACCAAGTATCGAAGACATGTTTTTAATTTTACTTTGTTAAAAAACATATCTTTTAGGTTTATGTAAATGCTTTTTTCGAATAATTTTATTAAAACTACGCTCGGAACAACCCAAACAAGCCACCTTTCTACAGGGAATTTCAACAGCAAATCAATTGGAAAAACAGGAATGTTGATTATAAAAGGTATAGTGTGAAGTGACCCAAAAATAATGAAATGTAATAAAATAATCGTTGGCAGTAATTTGTCTTTTGAAATATAATTTATATTTTTCATCCCCCATCTTAAAGTCCATTTATTATATTTTATCATAAAATTCGTAATTAAAACAGATATAGAAATCGTAATGTTTTATTTTAAATTCACAAATTTTTATAAAAATATTTACATTTTATATTGATGTTTTAATGACTATGTTGTATAATTTCATAATAGTGTTAGTTGTAAAATTATTAAAAAGGAGAATTTATATGGATACTGATCAAAAAAGAATGTTAACACGAATATTTATAACTTTAGTTTTTCTTGGAATTTTGAATCTTATTTCAGTTTCGCCTTCTTTAAAGATATGTCTTTATATTTGCGTGTACTTGATTATAGGTTATGATGTTTTGAAAAAGTCAATATTGGGAATTTTAAAAGGAAAAGTATTTGACGAAAACTTTTTAATGACCGTGGCAACTCTGGGAGCGTTCGCTTTATCTATATATGAAAAAAACGGAGAGTGTAATGAATCCGTTACGGTTATGCTTTTTTATCAAATCGGAGAATTGCTTCAAGATTTTGCTGTTGACAAAAGCAGAAAAAATATCAGTAATTTAATGGACATCAGACCTGACTATGCAAACATTGAAAAAAATGGTAAAATTGTAAAAGTTTCTCCTGAAGCCTTGCCTGTGAGTAGTGTAATTATTGTTAATCCGGGAGAAAAAATTCCGATAGACGGAGAAATCATTCAAGGGCAATCATCATTAAACACAAGTGCATTAACAGGAGAAAGCGCAGTAAAAGAAGTTGATGTTGGATACAGCGTTATAAGTGGATGTATAAATATGACAGGAGTGCTGAAAATCAGTACAACAAAGTGTTTTGGCGATTCTACCGTTTCTAAAATTTTAAAGCTGGTTGAAGAGTCTGAATCTTTGAAATCCAAATCCGAGAACTTTATTTCAAAATTTGCTAAAATTTATACACCTGTTATTTGTGCGTTGGCAGTTATAATAGCGGTATTTCCGCCTCTTTTAAGTTCTTTTTTGCCATATGAAGCTTCTTGGGCGGAATGGATATATCGTGCGTTAACATTTTTAGTAATAAGTTGTCCTTGTGCACTTGTTGTAAGTATTCCTCTTAGCTTTTTTGCAGGAATCGGAGGAGCCGGAAAAGAAGGCATTTTAATCAAAGGCGCTAATTTTATGGAATCTTTGTCAAAAACGAAAATTGTTGTTTTTGATAAAACAGGTACACTTACACAGGGTACGTTTGAAGTTAACGGAATTCATCACAATAAACTTGAAAATGAAAAAATTTTGGAATACACAGCCTTAGCCGAAAGTTCTTCATCACATCCCATAAGTAAAAGTATTCAAAGGGCATATGGGAAAAAACTTGATGTAAATAGAGTTACAAATATAAAGGAAATCAGTGGACACGGTTTAATTGCAACGGTAGACGGAATTGAGGTTGCAGCAGGAAACAAAAAACTAATGAATAAGCTTGGAATAGATTGCTGTGACTGCAGAAATGTGGGAACAATTATACATGTTGCTATAAACGGAGCATATGCGGGTCATATATTAATTTCGGATAGGGAAAAGTCGACGTCAGTTAAAGCGATTGCAGAACTTAAAAAGGTAGGCGTAAAAAGAACAGTTATCTTGACCGGTGACGCAGAACGTGTTGCGAAAAAAGTTGCGGAAAATTTAGGAGTAGATGAAGTTCATTCTGAGATGCTTCCGGCAGATAAAGTTAGAGAAGTCGAGAGAATGCTTAAAGAAAAAAGTCCTCAAGATAAGCTTGCTTTCGTAGGTGACGGAATCAACGATGCTCCTGTTTTGTCGCGTTCGGATATCGGTGTAGCGATGGGGGCTTTAGGGTCTGATGCAGCTATAGAGGCGGCAGATGTAGTTTTGATGGATGATGATCCTTTAAAAGTTTCAAAAGCTATAAAGATATCGAAAAAATGTATGTCTATAGTTCGTGAAAATATATCGTTTGCATTGATAGCAAAATTTGCTTGTTTGGGACTTAGCGTTACAGGAATGGCGAATATGTGGTTTGCAGTTTTTGCAGATGTCGGAGTAACAGTAATTGCGGTTTTAAATGCGATTCGTGCGTTGAATGCACGTAAACTTTAGAGATGAATTATAAGAATATGGGGGAGAGAGGGCATTTTAATTTCGATATATAGTATAAAACGTACTATAAGTTATGTTTTAAAACATGTTCAAATTTAGGAACCTTAGGCAAGTTAGTTATTGCTTAGAGGTGCATATTGATTGTTTGGTGTTTTAACAAGTAAGCAATTTGAATATAATCTAAGATTAATAATTCAAAAAGAAGGGGACTGAAAAATAAATTTTTTATAGAATCTATCTAGAAAAAACATGGGCCGAAAATAGATATAATCCATTTTCGGCCCTAAATTTTTTATGGCTGCTTACTCTTAGCTCCATTCGTCAAGTGAATCAACACTTACTAAGATTTCTGCTCTTTTGTTTTCATCATTTGTTTCCGAATATTCTCTAGCAAGTTCTTCTAATGTTACACAATTACCTACAATTTCATTCAATCTTCCATACTCCTCTTCATCTTTGGTACTGAAATGAGTTAAGCTACGTGATAAACTCTTATCGAAATCTCTAATTTTTTTTGAATATTTTTCAAAATCACCTTCTGAATTAAGATTTTGCACCTCTTTGCATAACTGAGTAAACGTCTCCCCGGCATCTTGCGAATTAATATATTCATTTTGAGGATTACTAGTTCCTACTCTATTTGTAAGAGATTTTCTCCAATCTCTGTGTTCTTGGTTAGATTCTGAATTACCGTCCTTGTGTGATTTTCTAGAATTGTCATCATTGGTAGATTCAGAACCTTGCACTTTTCTAAGTTTTTTCCCTTTTATTATCTCTTCGTTTAAAGCAGATCTACCATTAGAAGGTGTCGAATTTGCTGACCTAGGTGAAGTTTTTGGTGCTGCAGGAGCTGGTGGTGCTTTTTTTGACGCTGCCTCTGCTGAGGATGATACTGTAGGAGCTTTTACTATTTTATCTTGTTCTATGTCTGTATAGTCATCATCGTTATCGTCGTCGTCCTCTATAAAGCGTCTCCGATTATTTACCCCTTTCTGTAACATATCATTTATAGAATTACCTTCCTTGTGTGATTTTCTAGAATTGTCATCATTGGGCAATTCAGAACCTTGTACTTTTCTAAGTTTTTTTCCTTCTCTTACCTGTTTAAGTAAGTCTTCGTTTACAGCAGGTTTACTATCAGTAGGTGTAGTTTTTGGTGCTGCCGGAGCTGGCGGTGCTGGTGGTGCGGCTGGAGCAGATACTGAGGGTTGAGATTTTGCTGGTCTCGGCGGAAGCTGTGGTGGAGGTGTTTCATCTGATTTCCGTTCTCCCATAGCTTTGGATGCAGGTGGATGAGGTAGTGGTCGAGACGATGAAGTTTGTTGACGAGCCAACTTAAATTTTCCTATTGTCTCCCTTCCTTCATTTAAACTTTTTTCATAATAATTGTCTAAAGAAGATTTTGGATAGGCGGCTTTATGATATTGAATTCTAATATCTAACTCATCGCACAAAGCCTTTAAAAAATCAAACATTGCTCTCACATACTTTCGATTATCTCCATACAGCATACTTCCATTACATATAGAAACTATCGTCCCGATGTCTGAACTCAAATCAAGCATTTCTTTACCTGGTGTGATGCCACTTCTTCTAGAAAGACGTTGGATAAAATCGCGAACAACTTTAAATACAGGAGCCGTCTTATCATTAATATCTGGATTTTTAAACATCTCACGGCATCGCTCTCTGACTTCAGCTTTTTCACTTATACGATGCTGCCATTTTTTCTCTTCTTCTGGACTTAGCACTGAATTATTTTGAATTGGCCGCGGAGGCAGTTCTTTGTATTTACTTAATATATCCGTTATATATTTTATATCTTCTCGTGTATGTTTTAACTCTGTGAGCAAAGTTTCTAGCAAATTACGTACTGTTTCAAATATCTTTTTGACTGTATCATATAAATTTACATCATTTTGTATATCGTCCTTTAAATTAATAAAAATGTTTTCCAAAATGTGAGCTGCAGGATATTGATTTTTGCTAGCATCCTCTGTTGTTTTTAAAGCTTCAATAAAATTGAGCACATTTTGACCAGCTCTACTACGCCAAACAGGGTTTCCATCAGTTTCCCTATTAAGTTCACTTTTAATTTCTTTTAAATCTGCAATACATTTATTTCTTCGATCTTTCACATCTTTAGGTACGGGTAGTTTAGGCAAAGGCCGAGGTTTAGGAGTTTTTTGAGGATCAGATGAGGGAGGTGTCGCGTCTGAGTTTGAAAAAGGTGATCTATCGTATTCTTTTACCTTCTCTCTACCTTCTTCTATATTTTTTTCTATATTGTCTGTTAAATTTTCCGTGTGTCCTAGATATTCACATAAATTTGACAACAAATCACGTGCTTTTTTAGCTATAATTTTTACATTTTCATCTACCGGTAAAATAAAGTAACAGTTCACTAAAATATCTTTTGCTCCAGTGATATTTGAGTTTAAAATATTTATTTCTTCACTTTCTTTTAAACCGTTAATCCAGTTAAGAACTTTACCTCTAATTCCCTTCTTCCAATCAGGTGCTTTTGTAAGTAGTTTAATTCCAATTGTTTTTAATTCCTTAATACCTGCTAATATTTCTAATGTCGGTTTTGTTGTCTTTTCTTGTGCTTTTGCTGCCGATGATGATACGGCTATCGGGGGTTTAGATTTTGATTCTGGTTTCGCCGCTGTCTTTGGATTTTGATGAGTAGAAGTCTTTCCTTTTTCTGATTTATCTTGGGTAGATTTATTCGCAGAGTTACTCTGTGAATGAAGTTCTTTAAGTTTATTAGATATTTCTCCAGCTTTCTTCAAAGTTTTTTTACAAAATGCTACTGTACGCTCCCTTTTCATTTTAGAATCTTTGCCGTTACCTTTTAAATTTCTAGGAATAATTGAAGAACTGCAGTCAGCCCATTCTTCAAAAAATGAAATTATAAACGAAGATATCTTTTCACTTGTTGCATCATCTATACGCGTTACATTGATATTTTTAGTTGTTTTTGAAAATCTGTTGTAAAACTCTCCTAAAAATTTACCAGTATTTGAATGCCCTTTTTTCATGAATTTTTTTATAATTGGGCTATTGAAAAAATCAATAAGAGCATCTAGGATTACTTGCACATAATTTTCGCTTGTTGCACCGCTTATTTTGGCTAATATTTTGTCTAATTCGGTTGTTAAGACAGTAGCGTCCTTTTCATGAGCTATATGAATTTTTTTGACTCTTGCTAACATTTCTTTGTATGCTTTTTTGTATTTACCAGGAGGTAATTCATTAATATATTTTTCAACACCACTAAATTCAGCACTAAAATTACTTCTTTTGTTTGTGGTTGATGCATTAGTTTTTGATGCATTAGTTTTTTTTGAAAACAACCTTCCAACGCTACCTAATACCTTATCAAGATGACCTTCAGGTACGAATTTTCGGGTTAATTGCACAAGTTTCTCAAACACTTCATTACATGCGTTGTCCATATTATCACTCCTTAATTTTTATGTGTAAACTAATTATTCAGATTATTTTAATGATATAAGATTAATTTTTATTTTAGGAAAACTTCAAATTATAAGTTCTAGATGCACGTAATTAAGTTTACCAACGAGTTGATTGTAAAAATCTTTTTCCTTCATTTAAATTTTCTTTAAATAAGCTAGATTTATCATCATTTTTAATACTCATTTCATCACACAAAGCTTTCAACAGATTACATAATACTTTGAATACATCGGATAAATCCGAAAATTTAGGTAAGAGAGGTTCACATTGCTTAAGAATCTTCGTTGTTCTACCAATCCATGTGTCCAAATGCATTATGACTTTTGGCATCTTTTCATAGCCGTTGATTAATATGTTAATATCATTATAAATTTTTGTTTTAATTGGATGACGAGGTCCATCAAGAAGTTTAATTTTTATTTCTTTTAATTCATCAATACAATTTGCTATTTGATCTTCGATAAGGTGTAATTTTTCCTCTTCTGATTCAGGAACATCTGACTGTGGATTCGAGTTATCTCTCGCTAAAATCCATTCAAGTTTATCACGTACCTCACCTACTTTATCTAAAACTCCTTATATTCATCATAAATTTTGCAAAGTTCTTTAAAAAGTTTCCCACTGACTGAAAAACTTTTTTTCATAAACCTTTTCACAACTGAGCTTTCAAGAAATTCGCCTATTGCTGTCTCGATTTCTTTCCTATTTTTTCCCCCTCTTAAATTTTTAATGAGTATGTGCAACTGTCTCACTAGATTATTAGTTTGTTCTTTATGAATTTCTTCCTTTTTTTGATATTATCTGTCTTATTTACGACCGTCTGTATTAATTTTTAAAGTTTTCTTTAACTGTATCATCTCTTTCTAAACCATCAATCTAAACCATCAATTTTTTTCATAATATTCGTAGCAGTTAATTTTCTTATGCATTCTGAACAAGCCTTTTCAAAGATTTTTGCATTATCTTGGCTTTTTGCGCCTTTATTGATTTTTCCCTGTGCTTCTCTAAGAATTTTTTTACGATTGCAACAATAGCACCTATGTCTTTAAATGCTAAGGAATCTAATTCATCTCCCAATATTTTTAACATATCACTGATATCTATACTACTATCGTCAATGATAGTTTTTGTAGTAGTATTGAGAGCAGCGTTAATAATTTGCGTAGTATCACCCACATCTATCACTCCTCATAATATATTTTGGTATTATTTTAACAATTTAATCTTAATATGTCAATTGATTATTTGCATTATTATTAGAATAATAATTTTTAAATCCAAAAATAAATATTATATACTGATGAACGGCTTCAGAAAGAGGTATTCTTAAAGTTATCGAAAATATAAGAAAATTTGCAGTTTGACAAAATGACTTAAAAAACACTTTTGAAATTGCTTATTTCCAAGAAAGAGAAGATTGAGAGAGAAACAAATAAAAATTTTGATGAGCTATTGAAAAAACTTCTGTCAGTCGAATAAAACAAAACGGCAAAAAGTGCGGAAACTTCAGGGGCTGAAAAAGACAAAGAATAATCCGAAGAAGTCAAAAAAATAAATGCCAACTAATTACTTAAGTTAGAATTTAAGCGAATTTCATGGAGACAGTTTACATCAAGTGAGGCGGAGAGAGTAGCAGAAAATTTAAAAGTTACTTTTTCTGAATCTCCCCAAAAAATAACAAAAAACATTCTAAAAAGCTTCAATATAATGAGCCAAAACTAACTCAAAATATTGAAGCTTTATTTTTTTATTATTTAAAAAAGTTGTGAAATATCAGGATTTATAAGTTTTTCACAGAGTCCTTGAAATCTCAGAACTTACAAATTATAAGCTTTTGCGATAAACACTAGATATTTGATAATTATACACAGAACTATAAAAAATATTAAATATTAAAATTCACATTGCCTACCTTTAAATAATATTTCACCGGATTTATTATTTCTTATCATGTAAGTAAAAGGATGGTCAGCATTAAAATAAATTGGAAGTGGTTTGGCAGCCACACGACAACAACTACAACGATATACTACAGCAGTTGCTGCAGCTGCTTCGGTACCTTTCTCGTCTACCTTTACAAATGTTTTCTGTATAACATCAGAAATGTAGAAATTCATTTCGTCTTTAGCGGTAAACATCGTATTGAAATCTCGACAAGATCTTTTGAACGCTTCTTTTACACCCATATTTTTAAGGTAATCCACTAAATCAATCGAGTCTGATTTAAACTCAAATTTTGGGAGATGAACATTAACATAGGTACGTTTTTTGTTTTTCAAAGCATTTTCAAAATCTTCGTGTGTTACTTTATAATTGTTCTTTGGAAGAATTATGTACATACTAAGGTCTGAGTTTTTATATTTCATTTCAAGAAGTTGAAAATTCTCATTTCCAAAATAATTAAAATAGGAGGTTTTATTCATAAAATCTACTGTTTTATGCGTATTATCTATGTTACAAAAGTCGTCTTTTTTTGTTTTATTGGCAGAAAAAGGATTTTCCCATTCTGCATTAAAGTATATTGCGTTTACAAGTGCTGCCATAAAATCCTTATCGCTATCTAAATTTTTTGGCAACAAATCTCTTATCTTACCATTTGTTTTCTTTTTTACCCAATTATTTATGCTATTGACAGTACTAAATAGACTAGCATCTGCACCAAAATACTTTTTAATTCTATCTTTGTATTCTTTTGAAAAACTAATACCTTTATTATTCTTTTTTTGCCAAATTGAATTCGCAATTTTTAAATCACTACTGGTATTAAACTCTTGCGATATCTTTTCATTAAAATCATCCAGGTTATCAATTTCGAATGCATTTAAAATTTCTTCTTTAGTTTTGCCTTCAGCTCCATTGGCAGCCATCATCATGGCAAATTTTAAACTAAGCGGTGAAACTAAAGCGTTTGTGTCTTTTTTCGAAACTTTTTCAAGTAAATCAAAATCGCATTTATTGGCAAAAGCACATGGCGTAAATCCGAAAGAAAAAGCAGACACTGTACACATTGCAACTGAAACAAACTTTTTAAGCAATTTTTTCATAGTATATCTCCATTCTAAATTTTAAGAAATTATCGATCGATTTACTACTATTATAACACTATTTAATTATAAAATCAATGCTTTCTTAAAATATATTTACTTATTTTTTAAAATGCACAAATATTTATACATTAGAATAATTAAGCAAATCAACTGAGCAAATAATGAAATACTCACAATCACTTACAATTAATACATCTAGCAAAAGTTTTGTACCGCTCTAAAAAAATTTTTTATTCATAATTCTAATATCCTAGTTGGCAATTTTCGGATTATCTTTATTTTTGCTTTTTGGTTTTTGCAGACCTTTACAAGTTTCAATTATTATTTCTTTTAATAGTTCTTTGTTATCGACTTCATATACAAAATACATAGGTTTCGCACTTTCATATGGTATTTGCTCTTCCACATGATATTTTCTCATTGGGGGATGCCGTGCGAGGAGACCTCCAGCCATCCGTTGCCATTCATCTTGGTGTTGTACCGAGCCCTGAGCCATTTGGTTAATTCTTTCTGTAGCATATCTGTTTTCTCCTTTTCCGGGTAATAAAAAGGCAAATAGATTTTTGATTTCTATCTGCCTATATATCTGATATTTATTTTCGGGAGTTCAAGTCCTGCCACAAAGGGAAAACGGAGATTTTACATCTGCGTTTCAGTACAAAGAAAAATCTCCGTTTGGGTAGCAATAAGCATACTCCAGCCTAGCTGGGAGGTATTTCTTTAACGAGCGAAACCCTGTTCTACCGGCTGCCTCTAAAGGAGGCTGATACGGTCTGACACTTCCGAAGGATTCGTTGATTGATATTCATAAATAGGGTTATATTCTTAAATGTTAACTGTTATCTCAATTCATATTCTTTATTTTCTAAATATAGCTTCTATTTTTAATATTTTATATTCATAAAGCATGCAGTTTTCAGACCGCTATTATATTCTACATCAAAAAGAGTTTTTGTTCCGTTATTACATCGCTTACGCTATCACTGAACCACTCGGGCTTTCGCGTAATTTTCTGAATCATGACCACGCCTAAGAGACGTGGTATGGGAAAGCCCTATAAGGGCATAAGAGTGCCAGCCATCTCAAGACGGCTGGCTTTCACTGTGTTCAAGCCGAAGAGGACTGACTACTTGCTACCCTTAAAAGGGTTTACATATTCTTTAGTTTTAAGTTTGTCCATGATTTGATCTTCTTTTTCCTGTTCTCTTATGTATTTCTGTATTGTCGCAGTATTTAACCCTACTGTACTTACATAATATCCTTCAGCCCAAAAGTGTCTATTTCCAAATTTGTACTTTAAATTTGCGTGTCTTTCGAATATCATCATTGCACTTTTCCCTTTTAAATACCCCATAATTTGCGATATACTATATTTTGGTGTGAATACTATATGATACTTGCATAACCATTTACTATGTGATAAACTTTGTGCCATAAACAACACCTTTCTTTAATATTTTAGTGGC
>CABUYS010000007.1 GCA_902495835.1 uncultured Oscillospiraceae bacterium
CTCATGCTTCTACAGTGGGAGTCGCTAAATATTTGCCGGCAGTATGCGGATTTTTAATCGAAAAAGAAATTCTTGAAATAAGCAAAATAGTTAACAATCCCGTACGCCCTTTGACTGCAATACTCGGTGGAGCAAAAATTTCAGACAAAATAAATGTGATTGATTCTCTGCTTGAAAAAGTAGATACGATTATCATAGGCGGAGGAATGTCATATACGTTTATGAACGCTCTGGGATATGCAGTAGGCAATTCTATATGCGAAAGCGATAAAATAAGCTTTGCGAAAGACATGATGGCTAAAGCAAAAGAAAAAAATGTTAAATTTCTTTTGCCGCTCGATATAGTAATAGCGAATAAATACAGCAGCGATGCAGATTACAAAATAACAAATGCTGACAGTATTCCCGAAGGATGGATGGGACTGGATATAGGTCCGAAAACCGTAGAACTCTTTTCGGAAATTATTTCAAACTCGGGGACAGTCGTTTGGAACGGCCCTGTGGGAGTATTCGAGTGGAAAAATTTCGAGTCCGGCACATTCGGCATTGCAAAGGCATTAGCGGAAAGCAAAGCCATATCTATAGTCGGCGGCGGAGATTCGGCTGCCGCAATCGATAAGTTTGGTCTTTCGGATAAAATAACGCACATTTCCACCGGAGGCGGTGCATTTTTGAAGTTCTTGGAAGGAAAAGAGCTTGCAGGTCTTGAAGTTATTGAAGATAAATAAAAGTATTTGTATTAAATTATATAAATAAATATCCCTTCAGCTAAGCTGAGGGGATTTTAGTTTCAGGCATAGCCATAGTCTTTTCGGCAAATTACAAGCAGCTTCTATATTAGCCTGATAGTCTTGTATTTACTACTTACTACTCTTAAAAAATGCTGACCGTTATAATGGCAGCCGGATTATATTTCTAAAGACATTATTTCATCCCAGTCAAATTCTACCCCATAATCTTCATTAAAACCATCAAACCAACCAAAGAAAAACATAAGAAGAAACTCATCCGGCGTTTCCTTTTTATTGAATACCGGCTCTACACCTTTGTGGTTATAAACAAATTTTTCTACATCTCTTAAGTAATAAGCAAAATCACTCATCATACCATTTATGGGTAAGATTAAAACTAAGTATACGTAGATCCTTTTTAAGAGTAACAAGTAACCAATCTCTTCTGTTTGAACACAGTGAAAGCCAGCCGTCTCAAGACGGCTGGCACTTTTGTGTTTTTATAGGGTTTTTCATATTACGTTTATTAGGCTTTATTGGCAGAATCATACTCTGATATAATTTTATGATACTTAAGCATAAACTGATTAAAATTTAATCCATTACGTTCATAAAAATCTCTTATCAAATTACGGGCCACCCCTAGATTAGAGATCGGATCTGATTCTCTTAAACTTAATAATTCTCTTAAACAATCACAAAATTCCTTCAATAACGGATTTCCGCTTACCATAGGATTTTTAGATATAAACCATGATATTCCTCCCAATAAATTTCCATCATCTAAATAAACACCTATTATAATGTCAGAATCAAGTTTTTTCCCTCTATCCAAATGATCAGCCACATCATCAGTACGAATAAATGCTCCCATTTCTCTCCAATTAGGAAATATAGATTCAAATATATCTCCATAAGTTATAAAAATTAGTTTTTCCCAATCTGATGACCCACTGTCTAATATATCTTTAACTGTATAACACCAAAAAGATTCTCTTTCTACTACCTTTTCTTCAATTGGTGACATTTTAACTCGTGTGCTTTGAGATAACGTTGTATTCATAATGTTTTTATTTTTTCTATTACGTCTACGTCCACGTTCACTTTTAGATATCGGCCGATTTGCAGTTGGTGCTTCTTCGGCGGCCATACTTGCGTCTGACGGATTTGCAGTTGGTACTTCTTCAGCGGCTGCACTTGCAGCTGATGCACCTTCAACTTGGTCACATTCAGTAGATGCGCTTGTATCAAAAAAGTCTAAAGTTGTTTCACTTGCATCTGACTTGCCTGCATCAAAAGGGTCCACATTTGCTCCATCTGCAATTTGTGGAACTTCATGTTGGTTAGGACGAATCAATCTAGACGGTATCGGTCTTCCTGCGTCACTAGATTGTGCAACCTCAGCTGGTGCACTTGCAGCTGACGGATTTGCAGTTGATGCGCTTTTATCTTGTTCACATTTAGCAGGTACGCTTGCAGCTACTTCCCTAAGATCTTCTCTCAAATTACGGGAGCTATTTCGCAATTCGCACCTATCTCCACCTGTAATCACTGCTTTCCCTGCACTTTTTTTAGGAGCACCCGGACAAGTAGGTTTATTTGGGTTAGCATAAACAAAACCTGAACCTATAATGTTTGTTAAAAAGAAAGTGCCACATAATAATAATGATATTTTTTTAGATAAATTTTTTTTCATAAATAATCCCTCCAGAGATTAATTATACTATTTTACAATTAAAAATTCCTAAGATTTTTAAAATTTTAAAAAACATTATAAAAAGTAATTAATATTTAACTTAATTAACGTTAATACAATAAAATATACACATATTTAGAAACTATAATATCTAAAAAAATCCAAAAAAAATCAAATATTTTATTAATCTGCTCTTTGCAAAACACTATTTAAGTTTTTACAAATGCCATTTTGAGCTAATCATTAGAGTTTTTATTTCTAATTATAAATGTTTTAATAAAAATAAATTAAAAAACCACCGTTTGAACCGGCGGCTTTTATATGTTTTTTAAATTGTTTAAATTCCTTATTTCTAAATTTCACAAAATCAAAGAAAATTCTATAATTATTAGCTTTAAAACAAACCTAAAGTCTAAATATATCCCCGCAGAAGGTTGTGTTTTAAAATTCAAAAATTTCTTTATTCATTCCTATTAATAAAATTCTCTTAATGTAAATTTTTTCAAAATACTTTATTTTGCAAAACCAAAATATTTAAGAAAAATTAAATTTCTTAACTTTAATACACATTTTGTTTATATCAAGTTTACCTTCATCATTAAGTAAACTTTTAAATTTCTTTATATTTCTTTTCATAGACACATATTTAAGCGTTTTTTCGATTTGATCCTTTACAACTACAGCATCTGAACTGTTTTTATACTCCATGAACTAAAATCACTTATGGCCAACCTTTCCGTTATTTCTAACTAAAATATTGCCTTCAAATTCATCGCTTTGATACAAACATTTTCCTAACAATTGTTCTATTCCGTCCAAAATATCTTTCAACAACTTTCCGGATTTCACACTTATTACCGAAACAGAACGACATTTGTCTATAGTATAAACAAACAGTCCGTCATTTACTTTTATGCATTCCAAAAGCGGAATCAAATTATCGCATAAATTCAAATGTTTCCTACTTAAACGATCATAAATTTCATCGATATGGAAACATTTTGCAGCTCTTTGTTTATGAGTAACGGTATTTTGAATTAAAAATACTTATCCGTCTCCGCCCTTTCCTATTACTCCGAGTGAATCATATCCCTGTTCTTTTAACTTTTCTTTTATGGAAATTAATTGTTTTTTTGTAAGATTCATTCGTTTTACCTCCCTGTAAATTGCTCCTATAATTAAAGTATTTACAAATTGATAAAACTAATAAGCAGATTATGAATTCAGTTAATCGGCTCACATGCTCTTGCATTGAGATTAAGCGAGGCTCTATTACCGTTCAAAAACTCATAATAGCCCTGAGAACCCACCGTAGCCGCATTATCTCCGTGATATTTCATTGCTGTAAATGGCTTAAAAAGCGATAAAATTAATAAGTAAGTTATGAATTAAGCGGTTCGCATGCTCTTGCATTTAAATTAAGCGAGGCTCTATTACCGTTCAAAAACTCATAATAGCCCTGAGAACCCACCATGGCTGCGTTGTCTCCGCAATATTGCATTTCGGGTTTATAAAATTTAAAATTTCTCTTTGCGCATTCTGATTCAAGTTGTCTTCTTAAAAGAGAATTAGCCGAAACTCCCCCTGCTATCGCCAAAACAGAATAATTATAATCTTTGGCAGCTCTTATAAAATTATCGGTAAGACAGTCTACAACGGATTTTCTGAAAGAAGCAGACAAATCCTCTACAGGCAGTTTTTCGTTTTTTTGATTAAACTTATTTATTATATTTATCATCGCGGTTTTAAGTCCGGAGAAACTAAAGTCGTATGTATTGTCTTCACCGCTTAGTGGTACAGGCAGTTTAAAGCTAAGCGGGTCTCCTTTTTCGGCAATTTTATCAAGCATAACTCCGCCGGGATAATCCATTCCCAAACGTCTTCCTACTTTATCAAAAGCTTCTCCTGCGGCGTCGTCACGTGTCCTACCCAAAACATTAAATTCCGTATAGCTTTTTACTTCTACTATATGCGAATGCCCGCCGGACACTACAAGACACAAAAACGGTGGTTTTAAATCAGGATTGGTAAGATACAAGGAAGCAATATGAGCCTTTATGTGGTGAACAGGTACAATAGGAAGTCCGCTCGCAATAGATAACCCTTTTGCAAAATTGAGTCCCACCAAAAGTGAGCCTATGAGTCCCGGTGCAAAAGTGACGGCTAAAGCGTCTATATCACTAAGATTCAAATTCACGCATTCCAGCGCCGATTTTACAACCGGCGCTATGTTTTC
Organism: uncultured Oscillospiraceae bacterium; assembly: GCA_902495835.1. Classification (GTDB taxonomy): domain Bacteria; phylum Bacillota; class Clostridia; order Oscillospirales; family Acutalibacteraceae; genus UMGS1491. The sequence continues at coordinate 4,664 of CABUYS010000007.1, forward strand.
AATATGTTTACGTGACGCGACTTCAGGAACCACGCCTCCATAAATTTTATGATCGTTTATTTGAGACGAAACAATGGAAGAAACAACGTTTCTTCCATTTTCAACCACTGCGGCTGCTGTATCGTCACAAGATGACTCTATAGCAAGTATTTTCATATTATATCCTATTAATAATTTTCGTTATAGTTACAATTTTCATTGCAGTTATAGTTACAATTATCATTATGGTAATAGTAACGTACATATCCCTGCATAATAGTAGCTAAATCTCTGTCAAGACGTTCTCTTTTTCTTTTTAAGTCTTTTATTTTAGATTCATTTCTTCTAATTCTGTGTCTGACATTTTCGATTTCATCGTTTATTCTGTTAATCTCATTTCTAATGCTTGATCTTACATTCCACCCGTAAGTGTTAGAGAGAAGTAATTCATAGCGTTCTCTATCCTGAAGTAAAACACGAAGCTCACCGTCCAATTGAGAACGCACTTCTTTTTCATAGTACGAAATTTTTGATTCATTCTCAGCTATTTTACTTTGAAGAGAACTGTATTTTGAATAACGACGTTCGCCTTTGTATTTTTTTAGTTCGGCTCTTTGAATAGCTGCTGCACGGTCTCTATCATATGAACTGACTGTTGCAGCACCGACTGAACCTGCGAAACTTCCAATTGCGAACAAAGATGCTACTGCCAAAGCTGATACTTTTCCTAAAATGTTTTTCATAAAATCATCTTCCTATTAAGTAAATTTTATAGATATATTATAACGCATAATTAATTTAAAGTCAACCTATTTTAAACTAAAGTAAAAAGTCATTATAAGTGCGTCTTCCATGGGACTTTCATAGAAATTTTTTCGAATACATATTTTTTATAAAATTATCTTCCTATAGATTAAGTTTTACAAATACATTATAACATATAATTAATTTAAAATCAACCTATTTTAAACTAAAATAAAAAGTCATTATAAGTGCGTCTTCTACTGGGCTTTCATAAAAATTTTTACGTATTCCAATTTTTTCAAATCCGCATTTTTCATAAACAGATATAGCTGAATTATTTGATTTTCTTACTTCCAAAGATAAAAATTCAAGATTTTTTTCTTTTGCGTAATCAATAAGCTTTTTTGTAAGAATTGTGCCTATTCCCTTTTTTCGAAACAAAGGGTTTACGGCTATATTATAAACATATCCTTCTGCTCCCGCGGCGATGTACATTCCGGAAAAGCCTACTATATCGCTTCCCAAACGAGCTACAAAAAATTTGGAATTTGAATCGTTTAAAGCATTTTTAAAAGAATTTTCAGACCACGGTTTTGAGAAACAAATTTTTTCAATTTCGGCAACTTTTTCGACGTCTTCTAATCTCAAATCCGTTATATTAATCTTTTGCATCATACCATGTATCTCCCACAGCCACGTGTACTTCCAGCGGAACGCTTATTTTTACCGCGTTTTCCATTTCGTTTTTAAGTATTTCTTTTGCTTTTTCCGCTTCGGCGCAGGGAGCTTCGATTATCAATTCGTCATGAACCTGAAGAATAAGCTTTGATTTAAGGTTTTCTTTTTTAAGTCTCTTGTACGTGTTTATCATGGCAATTTTGATAATATCGGCAGCACTGCCTTGAATCGGCATGTTTCTCGCGACTCTTTCTCCGAACGAACGAAGAACTCTGTTGGGTGATTCCAATTCAGGAAGATATCTTCTGCGGCAAAGCATTGTTTCGGCATATCCTCGCTCTTTGGCTGACTCTATTACTTTATGCATGTACTCGTCCACGCCTTTATAGTGCGCAAGATATCTGTTTATATAATTTTGAGCTTCATACCTGCTTATTTTTAAATCTTCGGCAAGCGAAAACGCACTCATTCCATAAACTATTCCGAAGTTTACCGCTTTAGCTCTGAAACGCATTTCGGGGGTTATCATGTTTATCGGAAGATTTAAAATTTGCGATGCCGTTATTGCGTGAATATCTTCATGATTTTTAAAAGCGTCAATCATGTTTGAATCTTTAGACATATGTGCAAGAATTCTAAGCTCTATTTGCGAATAATCCGCGTCTATAAGGACGTTTCCGGGTTCTGCTTTAAAGAATTTTCTGAGTTCGCGGCCTCTTTCCGTTCTTACGGGGATGTTTTGCAAATTCGGTTCTGTGGAACTTATTCTTCCCGTGCGGGTTTCTGTTTGATTAAAAGACGAGTGAATTCTTCCTTTTTCGGTTATTAAACTAATCATTCCATCGCAGTACGTTGATTTGAGCTTTGAAAGTGCTCTGTATTCTAAAATTAAATCTATTATCTCATGATAACCTTTTAACTTTTCAAGCGTTTCCGCTCCCGTTGAATAACCAGTTTTACCCTTTTTGCCTTTCGGAAGACCAAGTTTTTCGAAAAGCACGAATCCGAGCTGTTTAGGAGAATTTATATTAAATTCAAATGAAGAAATTTCATAAATTGAATTTTTTAATTCGGATATACGCTCATCAAGCTTTTTTTCATAATCTTCCAAACCTGCTTTGTCAACAAAAAATCCTTCGTTTTCCATTGAAGCAAGTACTTCTGACAAGGGCTCTTCTATTTCGGACAGCAAATTAAGCTGACAGCGGTCTTCAAGCTCTTTTTTTAGAATAGGAAAAAGTTTTTTCATTAAAAATACTTTTTCGGCATGAATAAAATCTTCTTCGCTTAAATTTTCGCAAGGATTTAATTTCGGCAAAGCAACAGAGTATTCTTGAGCCGCTCTTAAAATATCGTAATCTTTAGCTGAGGGATTAAGAAGATAAAGTGCAAGCATAACGTCAAATTTTTCGCCGTTAAACTCCAAATTTTTCTTTTGAAATTCACGATACAGCTTTTTTATGTCGTAAGTCACTTTTTCTGATTTTGAATTTTTAAGATTTTTTAAAAATTCTTCGGTATTTTTAGAATTTATTACGTAAATTTCGTTTTTGTGTTCGGCGTAAATTTTTTCTATTCCTTTTTCCGAATAATTCGCTAGGAAAAACAAAGTTTCTTCTTTTAAAATTTCAGAAATCAATTCCGAAGAAATGTCAGAGGAAATAATTTTTATTTCGCTTGATTCCTGCTCATTTTTTTCAAGACCCAGTTTATCCATGAGAGAAAAAAATTCCAAATCAATCATTATTTCTTTCGCACGGTGCGTATTAACAGGTTTGCGAACATATTCTTCATCGGTAATTTTTATCGGAGCGTTGCGATTTATTTTTCCGAGCTCGTAACTCATATAAGCTTCTTTTTTACCGTTTAAAAGCTTGTTTTTAACACTTTCTTTTATTTCTGTTGAATTTTCAAGATTACTGTAGATATTATCAATGCTTCCAAACTTTGAAACCAAATCTCTTGCGGTTTTTTCGCCGATACCTTTAACTCCCGGGATGTTGTCGGAAGAATCACCTTGAAGAGCTTTTACGTCTATAAGTGCTAGTGGAGACACATTATAGACTTCTTTTACTTTTTCTTCATCGTAAAGGGTGGATTCGGGTTTTCCAAACTTAGTCGAAGCTATACGAACCGTAACGTTTGGGGATATAAGCTGCAAACTGTCACGGTCTCCCGTTGCGAGAACACATTCATAATTTTTTTCTTCACAATATCTTGCAAAAGTTCCCAAAATATCGTCCGCTTCATATCCTTCGCACATTATCGGGTTGTAACCCAAAGCACTTAGTAACTCCTTTAGAATCGGAACCTGACTTGCAAGTTCTTCGGGCATTTTTTTTCGATTGGCTTTATATCCGTCATACATCTTATGCCTGAAAGTAGGAGCGGGCAAATCAAATGCCACGGCAACAGCGTCGGGATTTGTCTCGTTTAAGAGCTTTTGCATAGTGGTTAGGAATCCGTAAATTCCGTTGGTCATTTGACCTTTCTTGTTCGAAAGCATACGTATTCCGTAAAATGCACGATTAAGTATACTGTTACCGTCAAGCACCAAAAACTTCAAAAATATCACCGCTTTTCCTATTTCAAATTATGCCAAACGTTTTGAACGTCTTCGTCTTCGTCGAGTATGTCGATAAGAACGTTGACTTTTTCAGAATCTTCTTCCGAAAGAGTTACATAGTTATCGGGAGCCATTCCGATTTCGGACGAAATAAAAGAGTAATTTTTATTTTTCAGATAATCATAAACCCTTTCATAATCTTCTTTATCCGTGTATACAATGAAACAGTCGCCGTCACTCACCATATCCAAAGCTCCTGATTCTATTGCGTCTTCTTCAAGAGCGGATTCGTCTGCAGTTTCGGAATCTATTACTATTATGCCTCTTTCTTTAAACATAAAAGAAACACATCCCGTAGAGCCGAGATTTCCTCCGTATTTACTGAAATAATGGCGTATGTTTCCTGCGGTTCTGTTGCGGTTATCGGTAAGAGTTTCGACTATAACGGCTACTCCTGACGGGCCATAACCTTCATATGTAATTTCTTCATACTCGTTTGCGTCTGCACCCATTGCTTTTTTGATTATTCTCTCTATGTTGTCGTTGGGGACGTTATTTGCTTTTGCTTTTGCTATGGCGTCGCGAAGTTTAAAGTTTGACGAAGGGTCTGCTCCGCCTTCTTTGGCGGCAACTGCCAATTCACGTCCTACTTTAGTAAAAATTTTTGCTTTTTGAGCGTCTGTTTTTTCTTTCTTTCTTTTGATGTTGTTCCATTTTGAATGTCCGGACACTTTAATTCACCTCATAATTTTTAAATACTTTGTATATCATTTTATTATTTTTAGAAAAATCTATCAATAATTTATTGCATTAATAAATTGTTCCGAGCATTCAAACTTCGAAATTTATAAAACAAAAACAGAAAATCAACTGCAGTAATCTTCTAAAATAGTATCCATTTCTTCGCGTGAAGAAGCTACAATGCCTTTTTTAAGCAGACTTCTGTCAGCTTCGGGCAGTTCGCTTACCGTTATACACGTCGTACGAAAAGGAAGTTTTTCGCTTCCTTCAAACACTGCAATGTTCCCTTTATACTCTTTTATTACGTATTCGGGTTTTGAAGATTTTAATTCCGGAACTTCTTTTTGAGGCTTTGAAGCAGATACGGAATTGCTTTCCGAAACTTTATCGGAATTATCTGTCTTTTCGGTATTTTCGTTTTTAATTAAAAAAAATGCCCCTCCTACCGCCATCAAAGTTATCGCACCCAAAACTGCCATTAATTTTTTCATTTTCAATTCACCCTAAACAACTATTATTTTTATTTTTATTATTTCATAAACCTGACGAATTTATTCCCGAAGCACCTTGACGCATTTCAGAGCAATTAATTTTTCTTTTTACAGCATGAAAAAATTGAACAATCAAATTAATTTTGATAAAATTAAAATCATAAAGAATGGAGGGATTTTTATGAATGTAACATTAATTTCTTATACTCCCGAACCGGAGAAAATCGTGGCAACCGCCGCCAAGTTATGTTATTCGCCGTGCTCAATTGAAGAAACAAAAAACAAGCTCACAGATGAATCTATCAAATCTTTTGTAAAAATGTTGGCAGACATAGGCCATGAAAGTCCTCTTGAACACATAACGTTCACTTTTGGAATAGAAGGAGTGTCAAGAGCCCTTCTTGCACAGCTTACCCGCCACAGAATGGCTTCATACAGCGTTCAAAGTCAGCGATATGTTAAAAACACGGATTTAAAATACGTAGTTCCTGAGGAAATAAAAAATTTCCCCGAAGCTGTCGAAGAGTTTGAAACTTCTATAAAACAGTCCTACGAGCATTACAACAAACTCGCAAGTATTTTGGAAGAAAAACATAAAAATCGTCTGATAAAAATGGGAGTGGATGAAAACACCGCTCAGAAAGCTGCAGAAAAATTGGCAATCGAAGACGCAAGATACGTTCTTCCGAACTCGTGCACAACAAACATAATATGCACTTTCAACGCAAGGAGTCTTCTTAACTTTTTTTCTCACAGATGCTGCAGAAGAGCTCAACAGGAAATCAGAGAGCTTGCAACAAAAATGCTGAAACTCGTAAAAGAAAAAGCCCCGAATATATTTTCTTCCGCGGGGCCGCCCTGCGTAAGTGGCAAATGTAAAGAAGGAAAAATGTCTTGCGGAAAAGCTTTGGAAATAAGAGAATCTTTTAAGAATTTATAAAAAAAGCAAACATAAGATCTGAGCGGATGAAAAAAACACTTGGGCAAAAATTTTTTCAGAAAAATAAAATAAACGCCCTCCGGAAAAGCTTTGGAAATAAGAAAAGCTTTTAAAGATTTATAAAAAAATCAAATAGAAAGTCTGTATGAATGTTGAAAAGGCACTTGAGCAAAAATTTTTTCAGAAAAACAAAATAAACGCCCTCCAGAAAAGCTTTGGAAATAAAAAAGCCTTTTAGAAATTTGTAAAAAGCAAACATAAGGTCTGATCGGATTCAGAAAGGGCACTCAAACGAAACTTATGAATAAAACTTTTTCAGAAAGAAATAAAATAAACGCCCTCCAGAAAAGCTTTGGAAATAAGAAAATCTTTTAAAAATTTGTAAAAAATAAAATCAAAAGGGAGTCACTGCAAAAATGAACGGCAAACTTATAGTAACAGAAAGTCTGGGCGGATCCAGAAAAGGCACTCAGGCGAAACTTCTGAATAAAACTTTTTTGAAAAAATAAAATAAATGCCCTCCAGAAAAGCTTTGAAAGTAAAAAAGTCTTTTAGAAATTTATAAAAAATAAAATCAAAAGGGAGTCACTGCAAAAATGAACGGCAAGCTTATAGTAATAGAAGGTCTGGACGGATGCGGGAAAGGCACTCAGGCGAAACTTCTGGCAAAAAAATTTTTTGAGAAAAAAATAAAATATAAATATCTTTCTTTCCCTGATTATTCATCCCCTTCGTCTTCACTTATAAAAATGTACTTAAATTCGGAATTCGGAAACAGCCCTTCGGATGTAAACGCTTATGCGGCTGCTTCATTTTTTGCTGTGGACAGATTCGCAAGTTATAAAACGTCGTGGGGAAAATTTTATCGCGACTGCGATGTTTTAATATGCGACAGATACACTACTTCCAATACTTTTTATCACATGTGCAAACTCGAAGAAAACAAGTGGGATGAGTATTTAACATGGCTTTACGATTATGAATACAATAAATTAGAGCTCCCTAAACCCGACGTCGTAATATATCTTGATATGCCACTGGAAATTTCTCAGGAACTGATGAAAAAAAGATACCACGGAGACGAAACGAAAAAAGACCTTCATGAATCAAATCTCGATTATCTGAAAAAATGCAAAAAAGCCGCAAATTACGTCTGCAAACACGGAAACTGGTTTTTCATCAATTGCACTCAAGACGGAAAAATTAAACCTAAAAATCAAATACACGACGAAATAATCGGCTTTTTGAGAAAGGATGTGCTTAATGAAACCGAGTTTTAAAAGTCCTGAAGCCGAAGACAAAACTTGGATTGAAAAAACTTTAAAAAATACAGTCAGTTCCGAAGCAGCTTTCGGAACGCATTTCATATGGTCGGAAGCTTTCGGAGTTAAAGTATGTAATTATGAAGGAATATTTATTAAAAAATCGGAAAAAAGCAGTCTGTCGTATGAATTTCCAAGAGGCGCAGAGTCTGAAGATGCTTTCAAAAGTGCGGTAAAATTCATATTTGACGATTGCAAAAAAGCTAACGCCAAAGAGCTTAAATTTACAGAACTTGTAAATTCCGAAGCTTTTGAACTCGACAGGATTTTTCCAAAAAAATTCGAATTTATTTCACGCAGAGATAAATTCGAATATGTTTACTATTCTCAAGATTTGGCCTCTCTTAAGGGTAAAAAATATCATTCTAAAAAGAATCATATTTCGAAATTTTCCAAAAATCACGACTGGCGTTATGTTGAAATCAACCCTAAAAATAAAGATAAATATTTGAATTTTTTCAAAAAATGGTTTACTTTGAAATGCCGCAAAAAAAATTACTGCGATATTCCCGAATATAGAGCAATTCAAAAAGCAATCGAAAATTACGAATTTTTGAATCTTTCGGGAGGGACAATGGAAATTAATGGTAAAATTGTTGCGTGCACTTTGGGGGAAGAAATAAACGATAAAATTTTTCTTATTCATTTCGAAAAAGCTCTACCTGAATACGACGAAGCTTACAGCGTTATAAATAACGAATTTGCAAAGTCTCTTTCACAAAAATATGAATTTATAAACCGAGAAGAAGACATGGGAATACCCGGTTTGAGGAAATCAAAGCTTTCTTATAAGCCCGCTTTTCTGGTGCCCAAATACGAAGCTGTTTTGAAGGATTTTGAAAATGGTATCTTTTAAACATGCAACAGAAGAAATTAAGCCTTGTCTTATTAATGCAATGTGCGAATGCTTTGGCGACTCGGAAGAAAACGCAAACTACTTTTTTGACAACAAATTTTCTACCGAAAACTGCTTTGTATGTGTAAAAGATGGAGCAGTTGCAACGTCGATTCATACAATGGATCAAAAATTTACTTTAAAGGACTTTGAAAATGATATCTTTTAAACACGCAACGAAAGAAATGAAGCCTTGTCTTATTAATGCGATGTGTGAATGCTTTGGCGACTCGGAAGAAAACGCAAACTACTTTTTTGACAACAAATTTTCTACCGAAAACTGTTTTGTATGTGTAAAGGACGGAGCGGTTGCAGCATCTCTTCACACAATGGAGCAAAAGCTTATTTTAAATAAAAAAACTTACAAATCTTCTTACATCTATGCAGCGTGCACTTTGCCTCAATACCGAAATCAGGGGTACATGAAAAAGCTTTTAAAGTACACTGAAGACTGCCTTGAAACAAAAGGTAACTGCTTTACTCTTTTGGTTCCGGGAAATTTAGATCTTGTGAATTTTTATCAAAAAGTAGGATATCAAAATTTTTTCAAAACTAAAACTATTTGTCTCGAAAAAGACGAAATTACAAAGCTTTTTTATGAAAAACCGAGTAATTCAATAAATTTTTCCGAAAACTCTGTGGAATATTTAAGATTTAGTGTGTATAATAAGTTTAACGGAATTATGTACAGCGATAAAGATATAGAATATGCAAAAAAATTTTATGAAAGATTCGGCGGAAAAACTGTTTATGCCCCGAAAGGTTATGCCATATGCGTCCCTATAGACGATTTAGTTCTCGAAGTTAAGGATTTTACGTGCAACAGCAGTTCACTGCCGTATATTATGTCGGAAATAATCAATTGTTTTCCGAATTACGAAAATTATCTCATAAAAACCAATCCCGAAAATAATTTATTTGAAAATATGTTGCCCCAAATTTGCAAATCCACAAATTTTTATGGTATGATAAAGCCCCTGAAGAGCGAATATTGTCAAATAATAAAAAATTTCGAGGCAAACGCTTATTTAGGTCTGGCTTTGGACTAAAAAACACAGAGGAAAATTATTTATGATCAGAAATATAAAATTATACAAAACCAAACTCAGGCAAAAGTACCGAAGTATTCGAGAAAGAATGCCTAAAGATAAAAAATCCGTTATGGATGAAAAAATACTCAGTAAAATATGCATATTAAACGCCTACAAAAAAAGCGATACGGTGTTTACCTACGTCTCGAAAGAAATAGAAGTAGACACATTTGAACTTATAAAAAAATGCAAAAGCGACGGAAAAAAAGTTGCCGTTCCCGCTTGCAATTCAGAAAATCGAACAATGAATTTTTACTATATAAATTCCTTTGACGATTTGGAAAAAGCTACTTTCGGTTTGCTTGAACCTATTCGTGAAAAATGTCAAAAAGTAAAAGATTATTCTTCGGGTCTTTGCATAGTTCCCGGATTTTGCTTTGACTACAAAGGTTACAGGCTTGGATACGGATACGGGTATTACGACAGATTTTTACAAAATTTCGGCGGAACTACCCTCGGGATATGCTACAGCAACTGCATAATTCCTCAACTTCCACACGGAAGATTCGACAAACATGTGGACATACTTCTAAACGACAGATATATAAAAGAAATAAAAAGAGAGAAAAAACATGAAATCATCAAAAAAAGAAAACATAAATAAAACTCAAAAAAACGGTATGTTTTTTAAAATTACCTGGTTTGTCCTTATGGCTTTGATATCTATACTTCTTGCAAGATACATACTCGTAGGAATAAACGATATGCTGGCCGTCGGAAAACCTGCGGGAACCGTTATGGTGGAGATACCCGAAAATGCCTCTGTCGGAACAATCGCCGACATTCTTAAGAAAAACGGAATTATCTCGGAAAAAGAGTTTTTTAAGATTTACGCCAAATCAACAAAATTTTCCGGAGCGTTTTCTGCGGGAATATACGAACTCGACAGCAGTATGGATTATCAGGCGATAATAAACTGCCTTAAAAACCGCTCCGATATTGATGCCGTTGTGGAAATAACGTTTACGGAAGGCATGAATATTTTAGATTACGCCCAGCTTTTGGAAAGCAATAAAGTATGTAAAAAAGATGACTTCTTTAGATGCTGTAAATCTAATCAATTTGACGATAAATATACTTTCCTTAAAGACATAGACAACTCAAAAGAACGCGTGTACAAGCTCGAGGGATATTTATTCCCCGATACTTACAAGTTCTATCAGGGAGAAAAAGCTTCGGACGTTATAGCAAAAATACTTAACAATTACAACAAAAAAGTAATTAAAAAAGGAAAAATCGAAGGCTACAGCGAAAATGTAAGCATTGACGAACTTGCAAAATCCAAAGGTATGACCCAAGACGAACTCATAACGATAGCTTCGCTTATTCAGGCAGAAGCCGCAAACAAAAACGACATGTATATGGTGTCTTCCGTAATTCATAACAGGCTCAGAACCATTGATTACGGCGGTAAAAATTCATTCGGCGAATATTCGATAGGAATACTCAGAATAGATTCCACAGTGTATTATCCTTACAAGACAAAGTTGGCAGTTCCTGAAAATATCAGAAAAACTTTTAAGAGCAACTACGACACATATAAAATTGAAGGCCTTCCGCCGGGACCAATATGCAATCCCGGAATGGATGCAATTTTAGCAGCTTTAAATCCTACTCAAACTAATTATTACTATTATTGTCACAGCACTGCAGGAGAAGCTTTTTATGCAAAAACCAACGACGAGCATATTTTAAATCTTAGAAAAGCGGGATTGAAATAACATCGTTTTAAGGCAATTAAGCAGAGTTAAATAAAAAATTTTTAAAAGCAATTACAAAGCTTATATACAGCCACACAGCGGACGTATTTTGACAGCTTTAAATCCTACTCAAACTAATTATTACTATTATTGTCACAGCACTGCAGGAGAGGCTTTTTATGCCAAGACTAATGACGAGCATATTTTAAATCTTAGAAAAGCTGGATTGAAATAATGCTGTTTTGAGGAAATTAAGCAGGGTTAAATAAAAGACGTTTAAGAGTAACTGTCAGAGCCTATATGCAGTTCAATATCGAACACATTTTGGCGGCTCTCAATCCCTCTCAAACTAATTATTACTATTATTGCCACAGCACTGCAGGAGAAGCTTTTTATGCAAAAACCAATGACGAGCATATCTTAAATCTTAGAAAAGCTGGATTGAAATAACGCCGTTTTGAAGGCATTTAATCAAATTAAACACTCAAACCAAACTTTAATCCGAATTATTAAAAGAAAAAAACCAATACTTAAATTAAGTAAACATTTACTTAAAAAGGTTGGTTTTTTATGTATAAAAGATGTGTTATTTTATTTGGATTTTTCATGTTACTTTTCTGCATGGCGTTTTTTTCAATTGATTATCTTTCTGACAAAGAAACTTTATACGACGCCGCACTTAATCAGCAAAACTATAATTTAAAAATAGCAAATATACGCGGAACAATTTACGACTGTCGAAATATTCCTCTCGTTAATACCGAAAAAAAATTCATAGCTGCCGCAGTGCCGTGTACGGAATCTTTAACAGCTTTAACTCCCGTTGTATCAGACGACAAAAAAGAAGAACTTTATAAAAAGTGCTCTAAAAATACTCCTTTTACAATTGAAGTAAATTCAAGAGTAAATTCTCCGTATGTTAAAGTGTTCGAAGCTCCGATAAGATACAGCGGTATTACTCCTGCCGCACACATAATCGGCTATATCTCGGGAGACAAAAAAGGACTGTGCGGTATTGAAAAAATATATGATGAATATCTTTCAGGCAACAATCACGACATATATATAAAATACTGCGTTGACGCTTCAGGAAAGATTTTGCCGGGTAAAAAAGAGTTTATTGAGGACAAGTCTTATCTCAAATCTAAAGGAGTCGTCCTTAACATAGACAGCCGTATTCAGGCAATTGTGGAAGAAGCTGCAAACAAATACATTACCCGAGGAGCTGTAATCGTAAGCGAAGTCCCCGAATGCGAAATAAGGGCGTGTTCAAGCTTACCTGGGTTCTTGCCCGGAAATGTAGCTCCTTATCTTAACGACAAAAATTCCCCTCTTTTAAATCGTATAATGTGTTCTTTTAATTTGGGTTCGGTATTTAAAATCGTAACCTCTGCGGCTGCTCTTGAAGGCGGAATCAGTGAAAATACTCTTTATGACTGTCGTGGATTCAACAAAGTTGAGGATGCATGCTTTAAATGTTTTAATTCAAAAAAGCACGAAACCGTTAACATGGAGCAAGCTCTCGCTCATTCGTGCAACGGATACTTTATAGAACTTATCAAAAAAATGCCCTACAACGCCCTTTTAAACATGGCTAGAAAATTCAAACTCGGTGAATCGGTCTCTTTAGCTCCCGGAATGAATTCCGATAAAGGCACTCTTCCAAGTGAAGAAAGTTTGAAAAATATAAAAACTCTTGCCAACTTTTCTTTCGGACAAGGAAAACTCATGGCAACTCCGCTTCAGGTAACTGGAATAATTAATACTATCGCTTCGGGAGGCATTTACAGCAATCCAAAGCTCATAAAGGGTCTTACAGACGAAAGTATGAAGATTACCAAAAAAGATATCGTAAGCCCAAAAAGAGAGCGAATAATATCCGAAAGCACTGCAAAAAAATTAAAATCTCACATGAAGGCTTCAATAGATTACGGCACGAGCGAAAGAGGAAAACCTGAAAAAACCGATGCCGCGGCAAAAACTTCCACTGCTCAAACGGGAATCATAGAAGACGGGAAAAAAATCGAACAATCTTGGTTTGCGGGCTTTTTCCCTTATGAAAACCCAAAATATTCAATTGTTATTCTTTCCGAAGCAGGCTCTGGAGGAGGCGAAAGCTGCGGCCCCGTATTCAAAGAAATTACTGATAGAATTATATCCGAAATCCCTGAGCTTTTTATCGACAAAAATTAATTTTTCACCGCAGTACTGAGATTTGAAGCTGTCAAAAACGCGACACTTCATTTAAAAAAATTACCCATAGAATTATATCCGAAACCACGAGCTCTTTATCGATGAAAATTAACTTTTTCACTATACTCTACAGCTTTGTGTTTTGCTTTTGACAAAATATTCAAAGCTGTTTTTTTATTTCTTCAGGATTATATTTTTCTTCATACACTTTATCCACGTACCAGGACTTGAAATTTTCAAAGTTTTGGCTCTTCATTTAAAAATTATCCAAAGAATTATATACAAACCCCCGAACTCTTTATCGATAAAAATTAGTTTTTCGCCATAATATCAAGATGTGAAACTGTCAAAGTTTCGATCTCTCATTTAAAAATTATCTAAAGAATTATATACAAAACTACGAACTCTTTATCGATGAAAATTAGTTTTTTCGACATATTCGGCAGCTTTGTGTTTTGCTTTTGACAAAATATTCAAGGCTGTTTTTTTAATTTCTTCAGGGCTATATTTCTCTTCATACACTTTATCTGCGTACCAAGATTTAAAGCTGTCAAATTGGCACTGATTATTAAATTTTACAAACATAATTGCGGTTAAAATAATCGCACACACCGACAAACGAACGAAAAAAAGACTTAAATTTTTAAAACTTCCTCTATGAACTTCGTGCTTTTCGGCAGATGTATTTTCGCTGCTTTCTTTTTCGAAATCCACTTTAATTCCTCCCTCAAAAACATCAATCGTGTGTTAAAGCAAGTCCGTAATATAATTATTTTTTTTTCTGATATTTTAGAACCGATAAAATTATTATTTTAAAATAAAATAAATCATAACAACGCCTAAAATGTGCTATGAAAAGCCCTATAAAGGCATAAAAGTACCGAAAGAATTAACAAAACCTTTCATGTTCAAGATAAAAAGAACTCGTTATTTGTTCTCTTTAAAATAATATTCATATCCTTTGGTTTTAAATTTTTTCATAATCTGGTTTATTAATACATTTTTATGCTCTTATAGTGGTTACCCTACTGTAATGCAATATCTTTTTACCGGAAAATGTTTGATTCTAAATTTATATTTTAAATTTGAATGATTTTTTAATATCATCGGATTATTTATGTATCATGTTATTTGCAAGACAATATATTTTGGTAGGATTGATAGTAATATGTATATATAGTTTGTAATCCTGTGATTTTCTTTTATCTATATTCTTTTTTGCTTGCACATATTTTTTTATGCGTTAACCCTTAATCGATGATATACTTTGTAATAAATACCATGTGACATGATTTGTGATATAAACAACATTTTCCTCTATTTCGATAACTCAAATCTTATCTTGCACAGGTTTTTTATGTCCACTCTTATAATACTTTTTAGCATGAATACTATGGGACATGTTTTACGCCGTAAATAGCATCTTATACGTAATGATATCATTTTATTTAAAGTTTAATCTTATGTACATAGAATGTGATTTTTGAGTTGTGCTCGCATACTTAATATAATCAGAATTGCCCTCGTATTTGCCAACAAGGCAAATTAGTAATATAATAATAATCAGTAACTGAACTCGGTTTTAAACAATACAAATACAAAATTACGGAGAGAATTTAACATGAAAAATGAAAATATGATGATAAAAAAATATACAAAAAGCAAAGTTAAATACAAAAAAATCATGATAAAAGTAATGGCAGTTATAGGAATTTTTTTAATGGTTGGCAGTCTTGTGGGTTCTATAATTTTTTATTTATAAAAGAGAAATAACATGAAAATTTGTGCAGTTATAGCAGAATTCAACCCCTTTCACAATGGGCACAAACGACTTATAGATGAAATAAGAAAAAAAGGATTCACACACGTAGTAGCAATAATGAGCGGGAATTTCGTTCAACGCGGGGAACCTTCAGTAATATCAAAATCAGCAAAAGTCCGCTCTGCTCTTTTAAACGGAATAGACCTTGTTGTGGAAATTCCAGTAGTTTGGGCTTTGTCTTCCGCGGAAAAGTATGCAAATGCAGGAATTCAAATAGCTAAATCACTGGGATGTGTGGATGCTGCCGCGTTTGGAAGCGAATGCGGAAATATTGACGCTTTAAAAAAAATATCTTCAGTTTTAAAATCAGAAGAATTTGAGTTACTTCTCAAAAAAAATTTAGATTTGGGAATTTCGTTTCCAAAAGCACGGGAAATGGCTGTTTTAGATTTGATTTCAGATAAAAATACTGCGAATTATCTTCACTTTTCAAACAATATTTTGGGTGTGGAATACATAAAAGCGGCGGAAAATTTAAATTTTAAAGCCGATATGTTTACGATTAAAAGAAATAAAACGCTTAATTACCGCTCTGCATCCGAAATAAGAAAAATGATAACAGACAATAACGAAGAATTTAAAAAATACGTTCCTCCCTCATCTTTTGAAATTGTTTCACGTGAAACAATTAATAAAACCGCTCCGTGCGTCCTTGATAACGCCGAACAATCCATGATTTACAAACTGCGAATTTCTTCAAAAGAAGATATTTTAAGTCTGCCGGACGTAAACGAAGGACTCGAAAACAGAATTTTAAATGCAGCTAAAAGCTGTAATTCGCTAAGTGAGCTTTTATTTTCGATTAAAACAAAACGATATACTATGTCGAGAATAAAAAGGATTCTTATGTGCAATTTTTTGGGAATAGACCGAAGTATTCAAAATAATTTCGTTCCGTATATTCGTTTACTCGGAACAAATTTCAAAGGGCTTGAAATAATGAAATCGGTAAAAAAATTCGCGTCTTTGCCGATTGTTTCAAAGTATTCTCATGTAACAAAATTATCAAAAACCGCACAAAAAGTATTTGAATACGAATGCCTATCTTCAGATTTATACAGCTTATTTTCGAACAAAATAAATACCTGCGGGAAAGAACAATCATTTAAAATAATCACCCATTTTGAAGACGAAAACTTTACATAATTAAACTTTTAACAAAGTTCATTAAATTTAATAAAAACCAAAAAAGGTGAATGCGTTTGGAATACACAAAAGCTCTGGAAAAAATAAAAGACAAGCTTAAATTCGGCTCTAAACCGGGACTCGGCAGGCTTGAAAATCTTATGCAGAAAATTAATAATCCTCAAGATAAGTTAAAATTCATACATGTATCCGGAACAAATGGAAAAGGTTCCGTATGCAGTGTGCTTTCTTCTGTTTTGTCAGAAGCAGGACTTAAAACAGGGATGTATATTTCCCCATCTGTAACGGATTTTCGTGAACGCATTCAAATATGCGGACAATTAATCCCCAAAAAAGAAATTTGCAAACTCGTTGAATTATTTGAAAATTTGGAATCTGAAAGTGAGTTTGAAAAAGACCCTATAACCGAATTCGAACTGACGACCGCAATGGCTTTTCAGTATTTTTATCAGGAAAAATGCGATGTTGTTGTGCTTGAAACGGGACTCGGCGGAAGGCTCGACGCTACAAATATTATTAAAAAAAATATTTGTTCTGTAATAACTTCGGTGTCTAAAGATCATACACAAATCCTCGGGGAAAGTTTATACGAAATAGCATCCGAAAAAGCCGGAATAATCAAACCGCTTTGCCCTGTTATCTTGGGTCCTAAAATTCCTGAAGAAGCTCTTAAAGCTGTATTCGAAAAAGCCAAATCTTCAAAAAGTCAAGTCTATCAAGCGAATTTATCCGAAATAAGTAACATTGTTTACGAGCGTGAAAACGGCACCTCTTTTGAATATCACGGATTAAAATTAAAAACACATTTGCTCGGTAAGCACCAAATAAAAAATATTTCCACGGCTTTAGAAGCCTTGAAAATATTAAAAAAAGATTTTATTATCACCGATAACGCTATTTCAAGCGGGATTTCAAAAGCGTTTATTCCGTGCAGATTGGAAATAATTAAACGCAATCCATTTATAATTTTAGACGGTGCACACAATCCCGACGGAGCCGAATCTTTGAAAAATTTCATAACCGATTTCTTTAAAAACAAGAAACTTTTGGGAATCGTAGGAATGTTTAAAGATAAAGATTATAAAAATGTAATCAAAAAAACCGCTTCTTTATTTTCAGAAATATACGCCGTAGAAACAAAAGGCGATCGGGCACTGCCAAGCGAAAAAATTTCAAACGAAGCAAAAAAATACAATCCTAAAACGAAAAGTTTTAAAAACGTAAAAACAGCCTTAGAAAACATTTTTGAAACAAATGAAAACTACGACGGAATAGTAATTTTTGGTTCGTTTTCAATCATGAAAGAAGCTAAGGATTTTATAAATGAAAATATTATTTAAATCAACTTCTATAAAACTAAAAGATCCCTGATTTAACTTATTTAAAAGTAAATCAAGGACTTTGGATCAGATTTAATTTATATCAATAAATCGTTTTCGAAATATATATTTAAATCCCTTGTTTTAGGGATATTTTACGTTTTTCGTCTATAATTTTTTCGAGAATATTTCTCTATTTTCTTCAATTATATTTAATAAATAAACCCACCTACAACCGCCAAGGGAGTCTACATTTCATCACTGCCTGTTACGACTGCATTTTTATTAGTAATTTTTCTAAAGAGTCATCTTTTTAAAATTTTACCTAATTTACATACTGCTTGTACAAACGCAGGTCCAACATAGACACCCCTGTTATCCTTTATTTTGAATTTTCCGTCTCCAATCTTTTCAAGAGTATACCCATAATCAGTAAGTGTTTTTATTTCGTCACTATCCAGTTCATAGACGGAGTCACCCACGACTTTCAATCCGCCTGAAATATTTTCTATCTCTTCGTTGCTCATACGAGTAATTTCTTCGCCCTTATCGTTTAATTTCAGTAATTCCATTGTAATTCTCCTTCCTTTGAATAACTCTTTTACATTTTAGAGTTAAATTAACAGACAACTTTTAAATAAAATTTTTGGAGTTAATCGGTATTTTGTTTTACCGATAAAATTTCATTCCCCCCTAACTTTATGGATTCACAGTATCATTTTATCACTTTAAAATAAAAAGTCAAGAAAAAGTCTAAAAATATTATGTATAAAATATATAATATTTTAAATAATATAAATTTAATAAAAAATTTCCTTGATCGGCAAATAAAAATCTGATATAATACAGTAAGCAAATGGGGGTATAGCTCAGCTGGGAGAGCGCTTGAATGGCATTCAAGAGGTCAGCGGTTCGATCCCGCTTATCTCCACCAAATATAAACAGCTTATCGATTTTCATTTTCGATAAGCTGTTTTTTAGTATACAATTGTGGGAATTATCTATAAAGGTAACAACTGCTTCACATAAGCGTCATGCTAAACTAAAAATATCACACCGTAGCTGCATCTAAAATATTAAGATTAAAAATATATCGACAACCTACGATACGATTTCTCTATAATAATTTTCAGATTTATTTTTGTTATCTTCAAGTAATTTTACCGTATCTTCAATCAATTTTTTACATTCAGGATTATTAGCAATTTTACCAAGAGAACTTGATTTATATTTATCCTGAATTGGTAATTTTAAAACTTTTATCAACTCATCCATATGAAGAGCTTGTTTACCAACCAGGTATTTTATTATTTTTTCTTTATCACTTAATCCATTACAATGTTTGACTTCTTTCTCTAATTTTTTATTAATATTTTTAGCAGATTTTGACATATCATTAACCCATTCACGCACCGATAGCAATGCACTACTATTTAGCTCAGACGCCTCAACCTTTTCAAGAATAAGTTTAACAAGATTACTTTCATTTACCTGAAAACCTTTTCCTTGCATTAATGGTCCAAAAAACTGTAACTGACTAGAACGCTCTGCAATACCATTAATTGCTTTGAAATAATTTAAAAATTTTGATTTCGTTTCACTTTCTTTCACGTTTCTTCTTCATCTTGTCAACAAGGTCTAAAAAACCATTTTTAAGACCATCAAAAGCGACTTCAATTCTAACGGAAAGCCTCATTAACTTATTTTTCACTTCTTTAGAAAGTTTCAAACTTTTCACCTTTTTATTGAATCCACCTACTTTAGAAGGGTCTTTCTGGACTGCAGCTGCTTCTTCTCTCAATTTTTTTGCTTCTTCAGTTTTTCCTTCTTTCTCAAGTTCATCCACGGCTTCGTCTGTTACTTTACCAAATTGTTCTAGATTAGTTGCAACTGATTTGTGTCTCTTTTTCAAAACACTGTCTCCCAACTTACCAAGTTTAGATTTCATTGATTTCAAATTTAAACTAAATTCTTTCGGCATAAATAATCACTCCTATTAATTTTTTAACTATTATAAATCTGAAATATTTAAATTCTCTGAATTATAAAACACTGTCCCTTAGTATAACTCTACCGGTTCTGAATCAAATGCAGGTCCTAACCCTAACAAATTTCCGCACATCTCCTCGCACTTACGATCATCCATGTATGATTCAAGAGTACGTTCTGTACTTGCGAACCATTCCTTATACTTATCTCCATTTACAACAACACCCAGAGAGGAGTCTCCAATATTATTATCATCTACATATTTTTTTAAGTTTAAAACCTTCAAAAGTGTAGCACATAGTCCATTTTGTATACTGCATAAACCATTTAATAGTGCCTCTTTATTTTCTCTATTATTCTTAAGCACCAGATCATTAACTTGCTTATCCAACCTTACACCAATTGTTTCTATGTTCTTTAATAAATATTTATACCACTTATTTACTACTGATGGTTTATGCGTCCTAGCATACCTCTCTAGTAAACTTTTAATTGCTTCTAAAATGAGAATAACAACATTATCTTTGCAAGCAGACATTATATGTGTTCTTATTCCATAATCACAAATTCTAAAATATTCTTTCAAAATTTCATTAACTTTTTCGTAAAAATTTATAACAACCTTTTCTACATGTTTATTATGTTGCGTTTTTACATTAATAGAATTTAATAATTTTTTAAAACTTTCTTTAAATTTCTCAAGCAGCGCCTTTAGTTCTTGTTTAGCTTCTGGAGATAACTTTGCTTTTTTAAGAAGAGCTTTTAATTCTTTTATAGCTTTATCAGGAGCTTCTTTTAATTTTTTAGCTATATCTCTCAATTTTTCAGCTGTTTTAGAATCTTCCTTTTTATGCATTTGCGTAGCAGTGGATTCTACTCCTTCCACCAAATCTTTTCGGGACTTCTCAAGATCTTTCGCCTTTTTTGAGAACTTACGATCATTTTTAAATTTTTCTAACGCTCTATCCC
>CABUYS010000008.1 GCA_902495835.1 uncultured Oscillospiraceae bacterium
CGGATAAAAGCTACCCTGGGGATAACAGGCTGATCTCCCCCAAGAGTTCACATCGACGGGGAGGTTTGGCACCTCGATGTCGGCTCATCACATCCTGGGGCTGTATTAGGTCCCAAGGGTTCGGCTGTTCGCCGATTAAAGTGGTACGCGAGCTGGGTTCAGAACGTCGTAAGACAGTTCGGTCCCTATCTGCCGTGGGCGCAGGATATTTGCGGAGCTCTGTCCCTAGTACGAGAGGACCGGGATGGACGCACCTCTGGTGCACCAGTTGTCACGCCAGTGGCATCGCTGGGCAGCTATGAGCGGTTCGGATAAACGCTGAAAGCATCTAAGCGTGAAGCCGTCTCCTAGATTAGATATCCCTCTCAACTTCGGTTGAGGTAAGACCCCTTGTAGACTACAAGGTTGATAGGCTGTATGTGTTAGCATGGTAACATGTTTAGCTTGACAGTACTAATTGGTCGAGGGTTTGTCCTATTTGATTTTCTTTACTTTTTGTTCTCCCTCGCTTTTTGTTTATTCGGTTTTCAGGGTACTCCTCCGAGGCTCATACCTCGGAATTTTTTATTACTTTCCTGAAATATTATCTTTAGTTTATATAAACTACTTCTCTTTTTTATCTTGATTTTTTCTTCTGTTTTATGGCTCGTTGGTCAAGCGGTTAAGACACCGGCCTCTCACGCCGGTAACATGGGTTCGATTCCCATACGAGTCACCATGTAGATTATAAAATTTACTATTTTAATTTATAGAATGGTGGTTTTGTTATGAATATTGAATGTGTTAGTGATAAAGCTTTAGAAGATGTTTCTGGCGGATTTAGTTATGATAATACTGTAGTTATTAACGATGTTAAATTATCTCAAAAAGAGTTTGATGAATTAAAAAAAGCAAAAATTATAGGTGATGATGGCAAGCTTTATTATAGAGATGCTGAGAAGGCGTTTGATTTTTTAGAAAAAAAGGGATATGAAAGAAATGTTAAGACGTGTGCTGATCTAGGAATGTGTTATATGGCAATTGAAGAATGTCAACGTGAACATTGGGAAAAGAATGAACCTGTCAAATTGGAAATTATTTAAATTTATAAATGTTATTTTATGAGACTCTTGTTTATGTTTATTATTTGAGTCTCGTATTTTTTTGCAAATATAAGAAATTAAAAAATATTGTTAATGATTATGATTTGTTTTTGGTTTTGTAAAAAAAAATTAATATAAAAACGCTTGACATGTATTTTGCTTTGATTTATAATAGTTTCAAGTGGTTTGGGAAATAGTGATGGGTTGTATAAAGGTATTTTTTAATTAGCTCCTTTGGTATAGTGAGCAGCGTATTGTAAAAGAGAAAAAATAAGTTTGTGATAATAAACAAAAAGTAGCATATAATAAAAACAATTACATATAATCCTCGTTAGCTCAGTCGGTAGAGCATGCGGCTGTTAACCGCAGGGTCGTTGGTTCGAGTCCAACACGGGGAGCCAGATAAATCCTCATTTAGTGAGGGTTTTTTAATGTATAAAAACATATTGAAAAAATAGTTAAGAGTAATTTTATGGAGTAATTTAAATGTTTAAAAAATTTATACTTGTGTGTTGCAGTGTTATTTTGTTTACTTCAAATCAGTTTTTATCTTCAGTAGATGCAAGAGGTGCTGAAGATATGAAAATGGAATCTAAAATTGGTCAAATGATGTGCTTAGACTTTAGGTTTTGGAATGACAAAGGTTTATGTAAGTCAGAGAAATCTTGTACAACCTTATCAAATAATGCAATATCCTCCCTAAAACCGGTTGTCGAAATTAATGATGAAATTAAAGAAATTATATCGCGGTACCATATTGGAAGTGTAGTGCTATTTTCTGAAAATTTTCAAAATAAAGAACAAGCTAAAAAATTAATATATGATTTACAAAAAGCGGCTATAGATTCTGGAAATCCTCCTCTCTTAGTTTGTGTTGACCAAGAGGGTGGAAGAGTTGAAAGATTTTCTTTTGGAAGAAATAGGCTTAAAAATAATGCTGAAATTTGTAATTCCGAGGAAGCTTTTGAAAAGGGTAAAATTATAGCAGAGGAACTTGCTGAATTAGGAATAAATTGCGATTTTGCTCCTGTTGTTGATATTAACAGTAACCCTAGAAATCCGGTTATTAATGTACGTTCTTTTGGTGATAACTTCCAAATCGTATCTGATGAAGGAGTAGCTTTTATGAAAGGATTGCATTCTAAAGGTATAGTGGCGACTGCAAAACATTTTCCGGGACATGGTGACACAGATGTTGATTCTCATGTAGGATTACCGAGAGTAAACAAATCTTTATCGAATCTTGAACAATTTGAACTTAAACCATTTAAAGCTTTAATTGATACAGGTGTAGATATGATTATGGCAGCACACATTGAACTTCCTAAAATTGAAAGCAATACTATAATTTCTAAAAAAGATGGTAAAGAGATTTGTATTCCGGCGTCCTTATCAAAATCTATTTTAACAGGTTTATTAAGAAACAAACTGAAGTTTAAAGGTGTTATTATTACTGATGCGATGAACATGAAAGCTGTTTCCGAAAATGTAGATAAATTAGAAGCGATAAAAATGGCAATTAAGGCTGGCGCAGATATGATTTGTATGCCTGTTACTTTAAGGAGTATAGAGGATATATCAAAGCTTGATGATGTTTATGAAAATTTAAAAAACGCAGTAAATAATAAAGAACTTTCTTTAAAACAAATAAATTGCTCTGTTAATCGTATTCTGAAATTGAAATTTCGAAAATAAAGTTATATTAAAAATAATTTATATATCTGAACTATAACGCTTGCTAAAGTATGCAACCGTTAGTCACAGAATTAATTGGTTTAAGTTAAGCAAAAAGAAGCAAAAAAATAGATAAAATCAGGGTTTAAGCTTGATTCTATTTTTTTGTATATAGAAAACCACACGAAAGCCCGAGTGGTTTGGTGATAGCTTAAGTGCTGTAAAAATGGAATAAAAACTCCTTTCGATATAGAATATAATAATAGTTAGAAACCTGCTAAAGGGGGCACATTAAAAGGAGGAAAATTAAAGTGAATGACACATATGAAAGTGGAACTGCAAATATCATAAAGATTAGAAATAGGAACTATGTTTAGAAAATAAAGAATATAAATTGAGATAACAGTTAATATTTAATAATATAAGTCTATTTATGGATAGTAATTAACAATCTTTTCGTAAGTGTCGGACTGTATCAGCCTCCTTTATAGGCGACTAGTAGAACAGGGCTTCGCGAATTAAATAAATACCTCCGACTAGGATGGGGATGCTTATTTATTTTAAAAAAATAAGCATACGGTTGAAATCCATTACTT
This sequence comes from uncultured Oscillospiraceae bacterium, assembly GCA_902495835.1. GTDB lineage: Bacteria > Bacillota > Clostridia > Oscillospirales > Acutalibacteraceae > UMGS1491. The sequence continues at coordinate 3,353 of CABUYS010000008.1, forward strand.
TATATGAGGGAGATTTTTAAAAAATTAAAATATTCTTTTTGCCCACAGTTTTGCCCACAACCAGCGAAAGTTTTGAAACCGAAAAATAGAGGTAAATTTAGCTTGCCCACAATTATTGTGGGCAAAATTAAATTTATAGGTTTAAATAGATTGAAGAAAGCTTATTCATACATTCACGTTGATGATTTGGTAGAGAACTTCCATATCTATCCAATGTAATTGAAGGTCTGGCATGACCTAAAATTTTTGAAAGAGTTTTTATATCCACACCACGTTCCAATGAGCGAGTTGCAAAAGTATGTCTTAAAGTATGAACATTTACATCGTATAATTTACATTTGTCTAAAATATCTTTGTACTTAGTAAAAAATCCCCTAGGTTCATAAGCCGTGAAATTCCTATTAGGAAAAACAAAGTCAGTCAATTTTTGAGATTTACCCTTTTCTGTTTTTCTTGCACATTGAATTTTTTTGTATTCAAGTAGGTCATTGTATAATTCTTTAATAATAGGGATATTTCTAATTGAATTATTTGTTTTTGGCTCACTAAGTTTAAGAATAGAGTTGTTATCTGATTCATTATAAATGTCTTTTTGCCTACTTAAAGAGTGTCTTATTCGCACTAAAGGGTTATTAGGATCGAGGTCAATATCCATCCACCTAAGCCCTAATAATTCGCCTTCTCTAACTCCGGTAAATAAAGCAAAGATAATCGCAAAACCTGATTGCCAAGTTTCAAGATTATCTTTCACGGTTGCAATTAACTTATCTTGTTCCATAGGTGTTAAAACCCTTATTTCACGTTTTGGGACAGTTTGAGTAATTACTCCACTTAACTTTCAGGATAAGATTTGTCAAGCGGAACCATTATGGCACCAATTTTACAAATTGCCAGTACAGCCGCAACAACTTTGTAAGATCTTTCCAAATTAACTCCTATGATGGAATTTCTGCCAATGCCCTCATTAAGTAATTTTATCTCTGTATCACGGACTAAATTATATAACTGTTTATATGAAATTGTTTCGTTCAAAAGGTCATCTGTAATTATCGCTTTTTCAGGGCTATTTTTTAATTTTTCAATGAAAAGTGCATATACCCCTTTTGTTACATCATGATTAACAATAGTCTTCTTAGATAAATCCATGACTTTATTTAAATATATTGTTTCATCATTAGATTGTCTCTTCAAGTATATCACCTTCTTGCAAATCATCTATTTCATTTCTATATTCATCAATCAGACTTGATCTATATCTTTTTTCACCCGGATTATCACGAACTTTTCTCCAAAGCAGTGCTGCCACTTTCATTTTGTCCTTAAAAAATTTAGAACGACTATCCTTATTAAAATCTCTTACAAAATTATTCCATTGGTAAGTCCGTTCTTCCGGCTGCATAAAATCAAATGGATAAGTTTTTGTGAATTTACATTGTTTGCCTATTTTATATACTTTTAGTAAATCCATTACAGTAAAATTTTTATTTTTCTCTTTTTTTACTTTTCTAACTGTTGCAGCCATTTCCTTTGTAAATTTAAAATTTTTTTCTCCGAGTATCGTCCCACAAAATGTTCTCCACTCCGGACTAAACTTAAAACCATTAATAATTTTGTCGTTCAACTTTGAGTAATCTTTGCTATTTATATCAACAATTAAATCAAGTTTCTCATCTTTAATACCCACTTGAAAATCTGTGGACTTATTATCACAAAATTCTCCGGTACCTCCAAGCAAAACGCCTTCAATACGCGATTTTAATGTAGCTTTTGTCCCGTCAGACGGAATTTGATATCTTTTACATATTTCTTGTAATTCTTCTTTATACCAGTAGTATTTATTAAATTCTTGAATTGACATGTTTGTACTAAATTCAGGTCGATTTTCTTTTAAACTTCCTTCACCGCCTGCTGCAAATATTGTATTAGAATTCATAAATATCAATACTCCTATTAACATTGTAATTGAAAGTCTATTCATAAAATTTATCCATTATCAATTTAAATCTATTCCGATAAATGGACTAGACGATTTATCTTTTGAATCAAAATTTTTTTATTATCACTCTGAAAAATATTTCTGCCTATAGAAACACCTTTTGCACCACACGTCATTGCGCTTTTTACCATATTTAGTACATGTTCCTCATCTTGCTTATCTCCACCTGCAACTAACACAGGAATTGGAGTATTATTAATAAGTTCTCGAAAAATATTTTCATTACTTATGTACGGGATTTTAATCATGTCAGCGCCCAATTCCAATCCTATACGAGCAACATGTTTTATATTATTTATATCTGAAGGATCAACGCCTTCTCCTCGAGGATATAGCATAACCAAAAGAGGCATCCCGTATTTATTGCATTCTGAAGAAATTTTTGAAAAATCTCTGATCATTTCGCTTTATTATAGCGAATCTGGGTGGAATTTTTTCTATATCGGGGTAAATTGTATCGTCAAAAATTTTTAAAGTATTATCATATTCATCTTTTTCTTTAGGCATATACGAAAGTATACAATACGATTTTACAAAGGGATAATCCTTTTTAAGATCATCAATCGTATGAGCACATAACCAATCAAAATCACCTTTGCCACCACTATAGAAAGTAGTTACATCGTGATTTTCAATAAAGTTTACAATTTCTTTTTTTAGTTTTTCCGGTAAATCTTCTTTACCAAAAACACTTGAGTGCCCAGCAAAACAACATATCTTATTGTAATTATTATGGGAAAAAGAATTTTCCATAGATTATCATCTCCTAATTTTATTATCTCTGTACACGATAACGTATTATATGGAAATTCCCGATAAACGGTAAATTTTAATATAATACGGGAATATATAAATATAAAAAAAGATAAACTTTCTATATACAAAATTTTTTAATATAGGGAGGTTTATACTTGAGTAAAAATAAATCAGGACATCGTATACGTGCAGCTAGGTTTATGAACAATCCTGTTATATCACAAACAGATTTAATAGCAAAAATGCAGATAATGGGATTTAATATCTCAAAAAATATTATGTCACGTATAGAGCATGGCGAAAGATATGTTACCGACCTTGAACTTATTGCATTTGCTAAAGTATTGAATGTTACCACGACATGGTTACTAGGAGAAACAGACGATGCAAGTAAAAAAACTGAAATATAAAGCTTAACTTTTACGTTATCTTATAAATTTAATCTGTATTACAGATAAAAGTCAATATCTATATTTCAGATATTTCATAATGTTTTCGAGGTGATATTGTGATATTTGAGAATATTAGAACATTGAGAGAGGATAGAGATATAAAACAATATACTTTGGCTAATTTACTAAATATAGCACAGAACACTTATTCGCAATATGAAACAGGAAAAATAGAATGGACAGCTACTATGTTAATTAAATTGGCTAATTTTTATGAAACAAGTGTGGATTATTTATTGGGTCTAGTGGATAAACCTGATCAATATTTTAAAGGATGATTATTTATATCAGTCAAAGATTTAGAGATTATACTTCCATTACTTCAAAGGCTTTCAGAAAATAACAATGAAAACAAGAAAAAGTAACAAAAAGTTTAGATTCTATTTTTATTTTACTTTTTGCACATGACATTCACTAAATGTCATGTGTGAATTAATTTTATCATAAAATCTAGTTTATGACAACCAGTAAATGTCAATAGGAGTGTATAGCATGTACAAAAATAAAAATACTGATGGAACATTAAATCTATGCGGAAAGATGATTGCTGCTCTAAGAAAAAAATTAATTCCTAAAACGTCACAAAGGCAATTGGCTGATATGTTACAGTTGCATGGGTTAGATGTAGATAAGAATGCTATACAAAAAATAGAACAGGGAAAAAGATTTGTAACCGATATAGAGCTTAATGCTTTAGCCGATGTTTTGAACGTATCAACAGATTACTTGCTGGGAAAAACAAAAATTTTGAAATCTTATTCAAGGAGTAATAATATTTTGAAAAATGAAGGATGATGAAAATCTAAAGTGAAATACAAGAGGATTTGAAATACCAATTCCTCTTTGTTTTAAGTAATTTTGCAAAAAAATATATTGCCTCGTTTATAAAATGATGATTTTATGTGAAATATAATTTATGAGGTGATTTTAATGGTGTTTGATAAAGAAAAAATTGGTAAAAAAATAAAAATGGCGAGAAAAGAAAAAGGATTCACTCAAGAATATTTATCAGAACTTATAGGTATAAGCAATAGAACATTAAACTTAATGGAAAAAGGCAAATCGGGAATGACCATAGAAACATTGATAAAATTTTGTAATTCACTTGATGTAAGTCCTAATTATATACTTTCTTACACGTCTAACAACAAATTAGAGTATAATTTAGAGTGTTTTACTCCAAATCAAAGGTTAATAATAAAAGAATTTTTATCAACTTTTGAAAAATTGTCCGACAATTTATGCGATAATAGCTAATCCATGTTTAAAAAACACAAATTTTGAAATAGATTTTACTACGCAAATATATTCTATATAAAATCAATTACTTTAAATACAATGTTTCCATTTGAATTGATTTTATATGGAATTTTTTACGTTAAGACAGGTTTATCCTTACAAAATAACAGTGTTATGGGGAATATATCCCCTTAACCGATAAGATTATAACCCCCATAATATGACTTGTCAAGGGGGCTGAGTTGTGATAATTTTTGATAAACTATGGATATTAATTGAAGAAAAGGGTATATCTACATATAAATTAAGAGAAGCCTGTGGAATTGACAGCAAAACCATAAGGCGATTAAAAGCAAATGATAATACCGAGACTAAAACACTTAATAAACTTTGTTCAATTTTAGACTGTAAACTTGAAGATATTGCTCAATACGTACCGGATAAATAGTAATATTGTGATTAGTTAAATTAAGCCCACTAATTAAATTAGTGGGCTTTTATTTTGTGTTTGTGACCATTTTTAAAACGTCATAAATGTAATTACTACCTCTTGATATTAATAGTCCTGTCAGTATATTTCCAACATAGGGAACAGTTGATTTTAAATTGAAACATTCAGGCAAATCCAACTTATAAATAACAGCTATTGCTATCCCCAGAATTATGCTAAAAACCATGCTAATTGAAAGACATTCATAAACAAAAAATTCTTTAAAGTATGTAATCAAACTTTCTATAATCACCGAAAGGCTCATTATTTTAATCATATTGTCATTCATTTTAAAACCACCTTTACTTTGGAATTTTTAAGATTTGTCCTACATAAATGGTGTCTTTTGTAAGATTATTTAACTTCTTTATTTCTTTGTACTTTGTACCGCTTCCTAAAAATATTTTCGATAGGGTCCATAAAGTATCGCCTTTTTTAACTGTATAGGTAAAGTAATTTGTATCATTCGCAAAGCCATTTAAACCCTTGTTTTTAATTATTTTAGGGTAATTTTTGTATGATAAATTCATATCTACATCTCCGTTAATTCCGTAAACGCAGCCTTTGTTTGAAAATTGCCATAAACCGCATGAATACGAGGGCTTGTCTTTATTCCAATCAGCGAGCCATAAATCATATTTTGTAAGTAATTCGTCTTTGAAAAGATAGTTTTCAAGCCAGTTTACGTTTGTATAGATTGCGACATAATATCCGTGCTGCTCAATTGTGTCGCAAAATGCTTTACAAATATCTGTAAGTATGCGTTTACCCAAATTTTTCATAGATTTATCCTCTATGTCAAACGCTACCGGATATTCAAGGCTGTACCCTTTTATATTTTCTAAACAGAAATTTGCTTCATTTATGGCATCTTGTACGTCTACAGCATAAGAGTAGTGGTACACACCGCAATGTATACCACTGTCAAGAGCATTTTTTATATTAGTATGAAAATTTTTATCTACTTGATTAGGGTTGTTTCTTCCGTAACCTTCTCTAATCATAGCAAATTCTATGCCTGTGCCACTTTCGCTTCGCTCAAATGGTGCCCCCATTCGGGCTGACGACTTCGTCGCCCCTTCAACTTTTTCCAATCAATTTCTTCGTTCCATTTACTAACATCTATTCCTTTTGCCATACTTTTTACCTCCGTTTTTTAATTCAATCTAACACATAGTGCTATTTGTCTTATATAGTCATTTCTACCGTCTGTGTTGTTCATCACTTGTGTGCCAACATGGTTTTTATCACCTAAAGTAATTGCATTATTTGAAATTACATTTAAATGATGCATTGTTGATTCATTAGCTTTATATCCAACTGAAACTAAGTATCGTGTAGGGTCGCCAATATCTATTGCCATGTGAAATATGAGAATAGAACCCATATTTGCAAATACTCCTGTACCCCGACATTACAACATAAAAATTTCCAATAGTGGTGTTTGATATTCTTTCGGCATTAAACCGTAAAATGCTTGTTCCGTCACCATAAAATTTTTCAATACTTTTCTCAACCAATGCTCCTAGTATTGCGGGAGTTAAGTTTACAATGTTTTGATACGAATTTACATTTTGACCATTGCATTGTATTCCTTGTAGTGCACTATCTAACTTTTCTTTGTAATAGTTTGTAAAATCATTTGAAGATAGCATTTTGCCTTCTTGTTTATCTACCTTTTTACTGTCTTGACTATCCACATATTGCTTATTAATTCCATTTGCTCTGATTATAAACGCATTACCCATAAGTCACCTTGATTCCGGATTTATTACAACTGTTGGAGTATTGCCCCAGACTGTCATAACTGCCGATAGATAAGGTTCTGCTAATTCTTCATTTATTTCTTCTCGTCCGTCCTCGCTATTGACATATGCTCTCCTGTGAATGTCTCCGACAAAATATTTGACACCATCTTCTTCAATATATTTTCTTGTTGCTACGCTCACGGAATTTTTATTTAATTCATCAAGCGATATTAATTCTTGCATTTTTTGTATCTCCTTTTTTAAGTTTTGATATAGCAACCGCTATAACCAATGTATTGACCTGACCCTGTTTTCCAGGTGGTAGCTGACGCACCGGAGTGTCCTCTTATTTCTATTCTTGTTGTTCCTTGTACTACAAAACCTCGAGGATCACTGTCACCCGATTGTGTAGCGTTATATTCTTCAACTAACGACAAACCATATTTATCACTACCTGCCGCACACGCATAGGGTAATCCTTTTATGCAAGCGTAATTACTTCCGGCACTCTTTATGGTTATATTCATGTGACAAGCAATGAAAACTAAATTTCCAATGCGATAGTAAACTCCGTGCCTATATCCATAAGACACGGTCGGTGCAGTTGAACCGGTTGAAGCTATAGTAGGTGTCCATGAGCCTTTTTCATAAAAATTAGAAGTCCCTGTGCCACCTCTCGACTGTGCTAAAACGCCTGATGTTAAATCGGAAATTGCGTGAGTATGTTGTAATAATGAAAAGCTATCAGTACAAGCCTTTTGCGACATAACATCTACAGCAGAATTTCCTGTAGCTTGAACAATATCAGCACCACAAGTTTTTAAAACCCTTGATATTAAAGCGTCGCTCATAAAATCACCTGTCTTATCTAACACAAATTATCTGTATTGGTATTTCAGTAGTAGGTGAGGAATCATAGCAATAAATCTTTATTTTGCCTAAAGACGTGGTGATTCTTGAAACACAAGACCATGCTTCAATTTGAGACCTTGCAGTAGAAATATCATCACTTAAAACTAAATCAATAGTTGGCGTGTCTGCTTCTAAAATTCCTTCTAGTGTGATTTCTTGAGTGTACTCGTTGTTTTCTCCTTGTACCCATGAAGTACCGATTGTAGCGGTAAATTTTTTAAATTCTGCTTTAGTATTCAATCCGTCAACCAAGGCTTTTGTGCTTGCATAAGTTTCGCTTGAGCTTGCAGTAAAACTGTCTGATTTATTTGATTTTGTTTCATAGGTTTCGCTAATATCAGGAATATCTTGACTTGTCAAATCTTCTCCCGAAGTTACTAAACCTTTTGAATCGTATGTAATTTTACATTTGGTTGCTCCGGTTATTGCTGTATTAGATTGTACTGCTCCGACATCTTCATGATTTAAAACTACAGTTCCTGTTTTCCCGTTTACGGATTGAACTAGATCTGTTGGTGTAGCAAGCTCTACCCAGTTTAAAATTTCTGTTGCAGGTTCTTTTTGAAGTATGTACGTTTTGCTTTCGTCTGTGCGAATACAAATATCGCCTTTTTGAACCTCAAGTTTAAGCATCGCCTCTTCGTTATCAACAGAAAATGTGTCTGTAATAGCTATCTGGGGAATAATTGAAGTATCAAGTTTACCACTTGAATTTATAATCGGAACATTGCCTTCGCTTGTTCCTGTATTACACTTTGAAGCTGTTCCTAGACTGTCTACAGCTTCTTTTGCTGTGTTATCATAGTCGTTTGTCGATAATCCTTTACCTTCAACTTTATCTACTTTCAAATTTAAATTTGCGTCCACATAACCTTTCGTTACATTTCCTGCTCTTACTATTATTGCTTCACTCATTTATTTTTCCTCCTAGATTTTAATTTTGATATTTAAGGAAATACTCGGGATTTTTCCTTTAAAGTATGTTGTTATGCTACCGTCATTGATTTCAATTTTTGTAACCTTGTTCCAGTATTCAAGCTCCATTTGAGATGTGTTTTCATCCTCGCTCAAAACTATATTCGCAATAACGGAATCGGTTGATTTTACAGTTTCAAAGTCAATTGTTTGAGTATAAATATTTTCATTAAAAAATTCCCACTTATTAGGATAAAGTGAGAATGTGAAAATAGTATTTAATTTTCTTAGTTTTTCTTGTTCTTCATCTGTAAAATCATTGCTTGATAAATCTTTACCCTCGATTTTATCTACTTTTTTATCTAGTGCCGATATCAAATCTTCTTGACTTGAAATTTCACCTTGTATATCACCCCAATTCGTTTTTGATGAACCCGAAACAAATCCACCATAAATGTTGCAATCTCCAGACATTAAAACCACCTCTATTCCTAGTAAACATATGTTATTGTAACAATGGTGTCTTGACTAAATATAAGTTCGGTTATATCAACCATTCCATAGCCAATTTCAAAATCGTTTGACGGCATTAAAAAATCAGCTTCATTGAGCTGAAATGTTGTTCCTGCTGGTGCTACAATAGCTATCTTTTTAATTATTAACGCAGATGTTTTCAGAAATGAATTGGTGTGTTTTTTCAGTTCGTTTTCTCTGAAAATCGGAATTAGATTAACTCCGGCTTTAGCTGTACCAGAAAAGCTTCCAATTGTACATTTAGGCAATTTATATCACCACCTTTCAAACTTGACCTCGTTTCCAACTTGAATTAGCATTAACGTGCGAAATTGTCGGTTTCCACGAACCATTGATATTTACTTTAGCCGTACCGCCAATCGTCATAGTTTTCCAAAGAGAAGCACCGCCAATATGTGTACCACCTGAAAATGTTGCAAGATAATATTTAACATTTACAGTTTGCCCCGGGGAATAATTTCCTAGCTGACTATAAGCATTTAAAATTTCACTATTTGAAATTGTGATTGTAGATCCACTTGTGTAGTTTTCACGAGCTACCCAAGTGTTTCCGTCATTGATTAAATCTATATACAGGTTATGTGTGTATGAAGATTTAAAAGGTGTAAACCATGCCGAAGTTGTACCTTCCAAAGTAAAATCATTTGCTCCGTCAAAATTGGTAGCTTTATTTACATCAATGTTATCTAAAGTGCAAGATGATGAGCCATTTCCACCGATTGGGGTATCTCCGGCAATAAGCTCAATTTCTTGTAATTTTGTAACATATGAATCCAATCAATCACCTCTTTCTGTGTATTTTTCGTATTAAAAAAGCAATAATATAATTACAGTGTGTTGATAAAGTTATACTTTTATATGTATAATATAATTACAAATGTTGACAAAATATATTTTTATGTATATAATGTAATTGAAGGAGATGATGTAAATGTCAATGTCAACAGTAAATATTCGTATAGACGAAGATCTAAAAAATAAGTCAGAGATGATTTTTGAAGATATGGGTCTTAATATGACAACCGCATTTAAAATTTTTCTAAAGGAAGTTATAAGAAGTCACTCGATACCTTTCAAGATAACATCAGACTTGTTCTATTCTGAATCCAACCAAAAAGCTATCCAAAAATCTATAAGCCAGTTTGAAAATGGCGAAGTGGTTGTGAAAACCATGGATGAGCTGAGGAAAATGGAAAATGAGTAAGACGCTTACATTTAGTAAACAGGCGTGGGAAGAATATATCTATTGGCAAATTCAAGATAAAAAACTCTCAAAAAAATAAATAATTTACTTGAAGCGTTGCAAAGAGATAATAAGGAAATAATCGGAAAAGCAGAAAGATTAGTGGGTAATTTATCAGGACATTGCAGTATTAGAATAAATAGCAAAGACAGATTAGTATATAAAATTAATAATCAAACTATTGAAATAAAACAATGTAAAGGTCATTACGATGATAAGTAAAATGGGGCTTGAATAGCCTCTTTTTTATTTGTATTCTCTTTAAGCCCGGTATTTTCAAATCCTCTGCGTTTAGCTTTAATCTCATAACAAAACGGGATATCATCACCTTTCACGATAAAGTAATCTTCTGTTCGTTCTGACACAAAAATATTTCCCTTTCCGTAGGGAGAAAGAAATACTTGATATCCCACTTTTAAATTTACACACTCTGAAAAAATCGGTTCTATTTCTACTTTACAAATTCCATTTTTAACTTCACTTTCTCCAATATCACCATAGTAATACTCTGCTGTTTCAGAAGCATTAATTAATCTGTTTCCATAATGTTCGGTTTTTTGAATACAGTTTTTGCTAAATCCGTCTGCTTCAAGTTTGTTAATACCATGAGCCAAACTAAAATAACCTTGATTTTGACCTTTAAAGAGATTTTTAAACCTATTAAGCCCAGTAGATGATGTAATAATCTCGTTTTGATTATCGACAGTAATTAATTCATTAGAAGATAAATTTTCCATTTTAAATTCCCGGTTCGTAGTCAAATTTTTGATATTAAAATTATTACCGGCACTTGAAAGTTTAAGTTCTATTGTTGGTCTAAGTCCATATACTTCAGCAGAAAAATTGTCAAATTCAAAATAATTAATTACAGAACTATCAAAGTTATAAATTTTAGTTTGTGGGAATGTATAAGCATAGGGAGAATCACATTCTATGTTGCACCTAACACCAAAGTATTCACCGCCAAACTTTATATCTTCGTTTGCTTTCAAAATGCAATTAAAATAAAAATCCGAATACCATTCATCTTCAATCGGAAATTTATGATATCCGGGATTTCCAAAAAGCCAATTTTTAATTCTTAAAAAAGTTGGGAGATCAATAGGTTCTTTAGATACAATTTCAATAGGAAATTCTAAACTTAAATTTTCTTTCGCCCCTAAAAACAGTTTTATAGGGTTTTTCATGACTGATTCGCTTTTTATTTCTATACCTGAGCCAGAGACTATATCGTTTAAACTGGTATTTATAGACACTAAAATTAAACCAAAATCCTTTGACTATATTCCATTATACACAAAATGATTTCCTAGAAAACTCACGATTTATTCTCCTCTATATCAAAATTTACATAAAAACAGCAGAGGCATTAAACTTTTGCCTCTGCTAAAAGATTATAAATACTTATACTGTTCTGTCCAAAACTTTTACTTTTATTATAATTTTTCTTAGTCTTTGACTATCAATTATATGTTCCAAAACTTTATCTTCATTATTGTACCGTTTTTTCTGGTTTGTATGCTTCACAAATGCACATCTGTTTCACTTAAAATCATTTATTGTAGAAAAATTTAAACTATCGTCTAATTAATTTATGCTTGTTTCTTTACTTATACCCTTACGTTCAAAATCTATATTGTTCTGTCCCAAACAGTTACTTTCGTAATTATTTCTCTCAATCTTTGACCGTCAATCACATATTCTAACGTTTCGTCAGGGCTATCATAATATTTTTCTGTTTCAGGTTTATGTGATTCGCAAATACTTATAACTCCATTGGGGTGAGTTATGGAATAATCTTTTCCTTTCCATTCAAAGGTGACTTCACTGCGATATTTCATTGCAAATTTAAAATCGCTTATGGTTTTAAATCTATAATCTTCAGGATCAATGTGTATCACTGTGTGTGTTGTTTTCGTATTATCATTCATATTTTTTATCTCCTCAAAATTTTTAAATTCGGGAACCTCGTCAGGATAATTTATCGGTGAACTCGGGATTGGAACACCCTGTTCATTATTCCAGTTTATAAAATGGTCGTGCGGATTAGAATGAGCCCATGGCTTATCGTGATCAGTAAAATGCCTTTCCTTTATTGCTTTACCATCTTTACCTATCTTTGTTGCTCTATCATATCCGCCTTTTTTACCTTCGTAATGTGTATAATTTATTTCTCCGGGTTCACCCAAAAAACGTTTGTCATCTTCTTTACGGGGCTTCCAATCACCCCCGTGAGCATTTCCCATACCTTTTAGGTTATCCGCTAAAACATAACCATATGATTTTACTATTATATCACAGTTTTCAGGTTTAGTTGTAATTCCGGAAATATACTCAAAGTATTTAGAAGGCTTATATGTTTCATCGACATCAAAATATCTCCAGGAGCTTAGTTCATAATTTACATAAATTATATTTCCTTCCATTTCTGGAAAAGGCTCATGATAACAAATGATATATTCCGGGTCTATCCGCTTTAGCATTTCGTTATATCCGGTCATAAAAAATTCTTTTTGGTCAGAATGATTATCATGTTCCGAGACCATATATGTCGAAACCGCAACGCATGAGCCTTTTTCTATTCCTTCAAAGCAAAAATCAAATGTAGGAGGCAGTCCCCAACTGACAGTTGGTATAACTCTTATCCCTTTTGAAGCTAAAAAAGTTCCGCACCACCGATTTTTAAAAGTATTATGTAATTGTTGTAGTTTGTGCATCTGTATGTACATACTGAAATCAGGTGTAAAAACTGCTTTGTAATTTTTTAAAGTTTCTATATAATTTTCCGGTTTCTTCCAAATTTTTTCGAATTTATAATCATATAGGAAGAAATGAACCATACGATTAAAATGCTTGACATCATCGGATTTTATTTTATCAAATCCTATTAGCCTTAAATCGATGAAATCATCAGAAACCATTTTGGGCTTTGGTATAAGTGGCATATCATATTTTCCTGTACCACGCAGCGTGTTTCTTAAAAAATAGGGACTGGTTCGGTACTCTAAATTTTCGGGTGTCATAAAATTTTCTCCTTAAAAAGTATTCTCATAACACCATCTAAAAAATAGAAAATTTTCACCTTATAGATCAAATTATATTTGCATATTTGTTAGCTGTCTTAAAAGTAATTTCAACAGCTTTTTTGATAATATTTTCACTTTCTCGTTTTAGTGCATTTACGGTTTCAAAATCTGCGTTGTCTCTAATGTTTATGTTTACGATAGGCGAGGAAATGATATCAATACAATTTATTGTCGGAAGAAGAAAACTTTATTTTAAATATCCGAAAAACAAATGGAATAGTAGAGGAAATAACGTACCATAATAAAAAATCGGTGAATTTTCAGTAGTTATAAATTTCTAGTCATTCTCAAAGCAAAATAATGCTTCAAAGAAATTTGATTTATACAGGGGTTACAAGAGCTAAAAAACTTCTTATTTTAATTGGAGATCCCGACGCTTTAAGATATGCGGTTGAAAATAACATTGCAGACACCAGAAGAACTCGTTTAAAAGAAAAATTAATTAATAAATTTAACATGCAAAATGATACAACTTGCTAGAAAAGTAGCGGGTTGTATCACTGAATTTTTAGGAACGCTGTTAAATATTGTTAACAGTATAATAGTAAGTTGATTTTTCGAATTTGTATAAAAATTTAGGTAAATAATAGATAGAAAAAATGAAATAAAAAAAGCACCTCTCATAACTTATAGTATAAGGTGCGTTCCAAATGTACAAACTACCCTATCAGAAAATAATAATTACTTTAATTCTTGTTCGAGATTATTGAATTCATCAGAATCAAAAAATTCGGATAACGTAATATCTATTCCGTCACAAATCATTTTTATAGTTAAAATTTTAGGATTGCAACTTTTTCCATACATTATATTTTTTAATGACGAAGGAGCTATTCCTGACATTTCAGCTAATTTATTAAGAGTAATATTATTTTTAAAACATAGATACTTAATTCTTGCTTTAATCGCACCAATAGTATTCATAAAAATCAACTCCATAAGTCTTGATAGCTTATAGAGTATAGTATTATGCTTGTAATTATAGGCTATGTATGATTCTATTAGTATTATACACAGTCTATTAATTCTACTAAACCTTTTCATTTATTTTTCCATAACATCAATTTTAGAATTAATAAACTTAATGACATATTTAATTGTAGACTGTATGATTAGATTTTATAAATAATGTCCATATAAAACAGAATTAATGGGTAGTATTATAGAAGAAAATATTGAATATAACATTTCTAATTAACGAAAAAACTTCTTAGAGAAAGGGTTGATAAAAAATTTAAGCAAGACCTTTGATTTAGTCTTGCTAATTTTAATCTTCAAAGTTGTTATTGGCTATAACTTCAGCTAACTGAATAATCAAGCTTATTTGTTTGTGATTACATTTGCTTATTAATTTTGATAAATCATCACTTAAAACTTCTCGAGATTTATAACATACACCACTTAACAAAGTATCAGGAGAAACTTCCAAAGCATTAGTTATACGAATTAATGCCGGAAGTCCTAATTTTGTTGTGCCGCCCTCTATATGTGCTATATGGATTGTAGATAAATTACTCATTTCAGCTAACTGTTCTTGTTTTAAATTTTTATTATGACGTTCTTTTGCGATTCTTCTTCCAATAGCTTTGTAATTTATTTCCAAAACTACACCACCTTATAAATTCTTGAAATTCGCTATATATAAATAATTGTAAAATTTATAAGTTTGCGATATAATGCTTAATATAGGAATGCTATCCTAAATTAAACATTTAAATTTTACATGCCTTTGTAAATTCATCGATAATATTTAAAAGTGAATTTTGGTTTTCGGGTGACAGTATTCTGAAATTACTTATTATTTTATACTCAGTTTTATTCAAATCGCATTCTTTAGTTATTTCGGCTTTATTTCTTATGTCCGTATGGTCTACTATATAGTCAATAGATACTCTGAAATAGTCAGACATCTTTTTTAATGTACTTATATCCGGTTCTATATTATGATTTTCGTATTTGTTTATTGATTGCTGACTTATACCAATGGCATCACCCAGAGTCTGTTGGCTTATACCTTTTTCTTCTCTCAATATTTTTATATTTTTTAACATACAATTATCTCCTTGTGGATTTAGAATAACAAAATTTGATTGTTATTTGAAAATCCTAAAATTAGTTATTTATAACTAATTTTGGTTGTTTTTGGTTACTAATATTCGTTGTTTTAAGGAGCAATAAATATGAAAAATAAAAAAGAATTAATGGATAGTATTATAGAAGAAAATATTGAAAACATTTTTGAATTATTTTATGGTTGTATGACCGGAGACATAAATTTAGAAAATTTAAGTGATGAGAAAAGAATTATTGCTGAGTGTATAAGAAATGAATGTACGGCTGGTGGTGATTGTTACGAATTATATTTTTCTTTAAGAAAAATAAGGAATAGCAAAACTAAAACGCAAATAACAGAGTTGTACGAGTGTATTTTAAAAGTTATGTGCAAAAAGATGTTTTTTAATGCTTTTAAATTAGGAATGGTAGTAAGGAAAACAAAAGAACACGGCAGATAATCATACTTATACCGACAGTGTATAAAATTTATATGCTTACTTAATTGTTTAAGTTATAGGTCAAAAATAAAAGTATCCGATTTTTAATGCAGATTTACTTGTATATTTTTATTTTTGGTATATAATTATTTATAAGCAAAGTATACAAAATTTTAAATGAAAAGGAGAGAAATTATGAAAACCAGATTGTCAAGAAAATTTACGGCAATGTTCTTTACACTTTGCATAGTACTTTCGTTTGTGTCTATTCCGACTTTTGCAGCTGAGCTGGATTTTCTTCCGCAAGGAGTAACATATTCTAAGGACAACAAGCACACATATCACACACAAGTCAATGTAACCGCCAATGTTTCCGTTAAGGATTCAACTGGCACGGTGGTTGAAACTACACAAGTAAGTAAAAGCAGTGAGGAGTTTCTGGAAGGTGGTGTAGGCACGTTGCAAGGAAAGCTTGCAAATCTTCAGACCGAAATTGAAACACCGTACAAAGCCAATGGAACGGTTACAAGAGAAAATTTGAATAATCAAGTAATCCTTGACCATTTTGAGACTGCAACTTTTTACAAATTCATTCCTACATCCGGTGATACCATTGATTTTATAACAGATTTAGAAAAGGCAAAGCAATATTTCGATGAGCACTCGGATGCAACCGGCACTTTCACTGAACTTCTTGATATGCACGAATATCAGAAACATAATTACACCTATGACCTGAATGTGCAGAAAAATAGTCAGTCGACAAGTACTATAACTGAAGCTAATGTTGAAAATGCGAAATTTGATTATCAGCCGGGTGATACGCCACAGGCAACGGCGCAGGTATCCGCTGCTGATCAAAATAAATACGAGATTGAATATGAATGCTGGCAGCAATTTGAAAACAACAATCCTGTTGCCGCATGGTATTCGGATAACGGCTCACACGGTTCTTTGCCAACCATAACTGAATTTGAAAGTGGAAAAAGATATGTGTATTCCATTATGCTGAAGCCGAAAGACGGATATTCCTTCAGCAGTGAAACCGTCGTTACCGTGAACGGGCAAAAAGTATCGGCACCTTTCGTCGGCGGTTCCATGTATATTCCATCCATTAAAACGATTACTATAAATACTGTGACCGCTATCGACGTGGTAGAAATCAACGATGTAACTGTCAGCTTTAACGACGGCGATAAGCCAGTGTTCACCGGAAAGGTGCCCGATGGAGCTGACTATGCATACCGGTGTGAATGGTGGGAACTGGACAGCAAGACCGGTGCGATGTCTACAGACTTCGGTAATTTTTATGAAAATAAGTTCATCAATTTTGAAGCTGGAAAGACCTATCATTATGGTGTATATGTAACAACTATTTATGGCGACCGATATGTATTCGGACCCGACACCAAGCTGAAAATCAACGGAAAATTTGTAAATTACAAGTGCTATGAAGGCGATACGAGCGATGGTTCCGACGGTACCATGTGGGTCATTACCGATCTGACCATGACACCACAAGCATCCGGTACAGCATCTTACTATAACGTAATTGAGGGAGCAAATAGTTCCTGGGTTCAGAACGCCGACAAAACATTAACTTTCCATATCAATGGAGATTTATCAAAATTTGTTGGTATTAAGGTCGATGACGAGTGGGTTGACAAAGAAAATTATACAGCTGCTTCAGGTTCAACAGTTGTTACTTTAAAAAATGAATATCTTAAAACGCTTTCCGACAGTGAACATAAAATTACTTTTGTTTACACCGACGGCGAAGTCAGTACAAATTTTGAAATCAAAGAATTCGGAGAAAATTACGAAAATTCAGACAATTCTAAAGCTGAAGAAACTTATGAAAATTCGGATAATCCTAAAACCGGAGACAATAGCAATATTCTCATATGGTATTCTTTACTTGCAGTAAGTGCATTAGCGATGTGTGGAATAATTGTTTATAATAAGAAGAAAAAATTCACAGTTTAATTTTAAATAAGCCTATATAATTATCCGCCGAAAAAATTATCGGCGGATTTATTGTATGCAGAAAACCACGCGAAAGCCCGCGTGGTTCAGTGGTAACTTAAGCGATGAACAAAAAAACTAGTGTGCTAAACTAAGAATTAAGCCTGGCAACTTATAAAGAAAGCACATTAGGAGGAATTAAGATTCAAGAGCAAAGTAACGCTGTGAATAGTTTAGCACATACGAAATGGAATTGTAAATACTATATAGTATCTACACCGAAATATAGAAGGAAAGTATTTTATGCAGATAAGAGATTAAAAATAGGAGCAATACTGAGAGAGCTATGCAAATGGAAATGAGTAAACATAATAGAAGCAGAAGTATACCCTGACTACGTACATATGTTTTTAGAGATACCGCCAAAGATGAGTATATCAAGTTTTATGGGATTTCTCAAAGGAAAAATCAGCTTGATGATATTTCAAAGATTTGTAAATATTAAAATTGCATATAGGAATCGAGAATTTTGGTACAAATGTTATTATGTGGATACGGCAGGGAAAAACACGAAAGCGATAAAGGAATACATAAAAAATCAGTTAAAACAAGGTGAGTTGAGATAACAGTTAATTATATACCTATTTACGGATAGCTTCACAGATAGCAATTAACGAATTCTTCACAAGTGTCGAACCCGTATTAGCTTCCTTTAGAGGCGGCTATTAGAACATGAATTCGCGCGCTAAAGAAATCCCCTAGGCTAGGCTGGAGGATGTTTATTATGCCTATTTTTTGGAGGTGAAAAATATGGCGGTAAGTAACATGTTTGGAGTAACAATAAAGTTTGATGGTGAATAAGAAAAAGCCATTCATCAAATTAAGTATAAAAATAACATAACAAATTATAATTTAACCGACGGCACAAACACAGTAAACAGTTCAAGAATGACGGTATATGCGGATTTGATAAATGAATCGGAAATCACGATAAATACAAAAGTTTATAGTTCAGGAACGCACCTAAGAGCGATAAAGCTAACAAGTGGTGCAAATACTCTAATTTCAAGCGGCAATGCTACTCTTAATTTTCAGGAGGGGGAAATTTAGAGATATATGTTGACTTGATAGCAGCAAAAGAGTATAATATAATTAAAATATTACAACGAGGTGTTGAATATGCTTATTAAACCATCTGCAAACATACGTCAGAATTACAATGAAATTTCTGCACTTTGCAAAGCAACTGGGGAACCGATTTACCTTACCAAAAATGGTGAGGGAGATTTGATTGTTATGGATATTGCATCTTTCACAAAGCGAGAAAAAATGCTTAAATTACGTGAGGAACTTATAGCTGTGAATGAAGATAGATTGTCCGGAAATACGGGATATGATGTCGATGATTTGGAAAATTATTTGGATAAAATAATTAATGACGTCGGACGTGATAAAAGTGCAGCAGTATAAAATAATAGTTTCAAACAGAGCAAAAGAGGAAATGGGAAGTCATATAGCCTTTTTGGCGAACATTAATATGAATGCTGCGAAAAAGTTAAAAGAAGAGTTAATAAAAAGTATTCGTTCATTGACCGCTATGCCAACAAGATACGGGTTTATAAATGATGAATATATAACTCCAAATAAATATCATAAAATGCTTGTTTCATCCAGATATTTACTTATTTATCAAATTAAAGATGACACAGTTTATGTTGAATTTATAGTTGATTGTAGGCAAGATTATCAGTGGTTACTACATTAATGGTTATTGCACCTTCGGGTGCATTTTTTGTGTAAAAATTAGGAGGTGAAATTATCAAGAATTAAACACCGCTAATGAACTAACTTTTACTATTTACCCGAATCACCCATATTTTAATAACATATCAAAACTAAGCTCAATAATTAAGGTTTACCGAGATAATAATTTAATTTTTAAAGGACGAGTAATTAATTCGGAGCTTGGATTCCATAATGAGAAAAAGATAACTTGCGAGGGAATCCTCGCCTTTTTACTGGATTCCGTTATTAGACCTTTTGATTTTCCAAATGATGACCGGTTTTCAAGTTTAGATTATGAAAGCGACAATGTAATAGAATATTTTTTAAATTGGGTTTTGACTTGCCATAATGCACAAGCTAAAGATTTTCAAAAAATACAGCTTGGAAATGTAACCGTTACCGACCCGAATAATTACCTTGCACGTTCAAGCATTGAATATTTAAGTTCTTGGGAAGTTATAAACTCAAGGCTTCTTAAAAATTATGGAGGATATTTAATTATCCGTGATGAAAACGGCATTAACTATCTTGATTATCTTGAAGATTTTACATCTGACGGCACGAAAACAGGAAATAAGCTCGTTTGCACACAAAAGATAG
>CABUYS010000009.1 GCA_902495835.1 uncultured Oscillospiraceae bacterium
AACAGTTAACATTTAAGAATATAAATATATTTATGGATAACAATTAACAAATTCTTCGCAAGCGTCGGATCGTATCATCAGCCTCCCTTAGATACAGCTAGTAGGACAGTTAAAAAAATACCCCCGACAAAATTGGGAATGTTTACTATGCGAAAAACTAAAAGATAGTTGCACAGTTCGGCGAAACCTAAGAAATGCAAAAATTACAGAATTATTTCGATGTAAGTTAGGTCAGCGGTTTGTAAATTTTTAAAGGAAAACATTCAAAGTGACTATTACAAACGATTTATCACACACAAAATAAAGCCACAAATATCAACGTGGTGTTTGTACCTAAATATAGGGGAAAGATATTTTACGTAAAAAATCGGTTAGAAATAAGAGTAGCATTAATAGAATTATGTAAATTAAAAGGAATAAACGTAGTGTAAAAAGAAATATTTCCAGTCAGGTTTCATTGGATTTTTAAAAGAAAAAGAAATTTAATAATATTTCAGAGGTTTGTAAACATGAAAATTACATAGAGAAATCTTTGACGCAAAAATTATTGTGTAGACACAGCAGGGAAAAATTCAAAAAATAGAAGAATGCATAAAAGCCAGCTGAAAAAAATAAGCTGAAAAAATGATTAACACTTAAAACAATCTTTTCGTGTGCGTCAATATCCAGTTTAAAGGCAGCTGGTAATACAAATCTCCTTCTAAAGAAACGTCCCCGGCTATGGTAGAAATTATTTTTTTGTTTAAATTAAAAAATATATGACCATAAAATTTTACCCATACAAAAGTTTTAAAAGTAGAAAAAATTAAATACAAATCCATCTAACTTAAGTAAAAGCAATAATAAAATTCAAATAAATTCAAATACTAATATAAAAGTTACTTTATAACGATAATATACAAACGAAGGAGAATAATTATGGGTAAAAGAATAGGAAAAAATACAATCCTAATGGAAAATAGCCCTTGCGTAAAGAGCTTTGCTTCCGTATGCGGAAAAAAAGAAGCTCAAGGGCCTCTTGCGGATCAGTTTGATAAAATTTTTGAAGATACAACCCTGGAAGAATCTTCTTGGGAAAAAGCTGAAAGCCGGCTCCAGGCAGAAGCTGTCAATCTTGCTCTTGAAAAATCAAATCTTAAAACACAAGACATAAATTATATTTTTGCGGGAGATTTATTAAACCAATGCATGTCTTCTGCATTTGGACTGCGGGAATTGGGGATTCCGTTTTTGGGGCAATTCGGAGCTTGCTCAACAATGGCTCAAACTTTATTTTTGGCTGCAACAACGATTGAAGCAGGAATAGCAGACTACTCCGTTGCTGTTACTTCTTCTCATTTTTGTTCTTCTGAAAGGCAGTTCAGATTTCCGCTTAACTACGGAGGGCAAAGAACTCCGACGGCACAATGGACAGTGACAGGTTCAGGAGCAATAGTAGTTGAAAAACAGGAAGAACCGGGAATAAAAATTAAACACGCAACAATAGGCAAAATAGTGGATTTGGGAATCAAAGATGCAAATAACATGGGAGCAGCAATGGCTCCTGCAGCAGCAAAAACCATGGTCTCTTTCTTAAAGGACACTAAAACTCATCCAAGCGAATATGACATGATTTTTACGGGAGATTTGGGAGAAGTAGGTTCTAATCTTCTAAAAGAACTTATGCTTAAAGAAGGATTCCGACTGGGAGATAATTATAATGACTGCGGACTTATGATATATCACAAAGAAGCTCAAGATGTTCATGCCGGAGGGTCCGGTTGCGGATGTTCGGCATCTGTTTTATGCTCTCTTATTTTAAAAAATCTTAAATCAAAAAAATGGAACAACATACTCTTTATGGCCACGGGGGCTTTAATGTCGCCTACTTCTTCTCAACAAGGCGAAACCATACCCGGAGTTGCTCATCTTATTAATTTGGTCAACGAATAAAAAATAAACCGTTATCAAGCATTCACGCGAATACTGCGTGGGTGTTTTTTTATTAAGGAAAAATTTTATGTTTTTCACTACACATTTCTACCAATATTTTAAGGTATCGTCGTCTAATCAATTTTATCTAACTTGTTTCACATATATAAAATATTTTTCTTATATAATTCCAATGCTTTAAATTTTGATAAACTATATGATTTTTATTCATCTTTAACACCCACCCACATAAAAAGTAGACATTTCAGTTTTGGACAAAGTCTTTTACTACTTATCCACTTTCAAATAAAACTGATACAACCCAGCACATACTAAAAAATTATTACTTGCCATCTACAAATGGGCCTATGTTAATGTTAGCCCTTTCAACAATTTATCTTGTTTAAATCTATTTTTTATTTTTTTAAAGTATTTCACAAAAGACCATTTCTGTTTAAAAACCGAATTAACAATAAATCTTTACTAATGTGCTACTTTTAAACTGCAAAGCTTACTTTTTAGTTTAGGATATTAGATTTTTTGTTCATCACTTGAGCTCCATTGAACCACGCGACTATCGCGTGGTTTTCTACGTGCGAAAAGGCAACCGATGAACAGTTGCCTTTTTAATCGTTAAATTTATGACTACACTTAAAAAATTTTTTAATCAAACAAATTTTCAAACGAGAAACTCATTTCATATTTAAAATTATCACTCGAAGAAAAATATTCTCTAACAGGATTATAAAAATTACAAATCAAAAAATCATTTACTTCCGAAAATATTTCAAATGTTTTAAATTCTATACTGTACTTTCCAAAGTTAGTAACTATATCTGACTCTGTTTCGGTTAAAACATCATCAATACATTTTTCGCTTTCAGCAGCAGGCAAACACATCGGAGGAAACATTACGCACCACCAATTTTTACCCCTAGCTTCACCTATTGTTATGCGAAGCGCATCGTAATTTCCCGCAGGAAGCGCTACATTTTCATAAAAACGAGTATTAAAATGCATATTTACAATCTCTGCTTTTACAGGATAGTTATAACCGTTTCTGTACACTTCGTCCTGAGCGGAAATTCGTAAACGTTCAATATTATCCTTAGCTAAAACTTCTGCTTCTTGCATGTTTTTAGCTTCCGAGCTCTCGCCGGAAAAATCTTTTAAAATTCTATCCCTTACTTTTAACTTTAAAGATTGATCCTCTTCGCTGTTAGAATTTGCAATTATATGTAATCTAAAAACTTTGTTACTTATATTATCGCATTTACCCGAAAAATTTACAAATGAACACGCAACCGATACGATAAATCCACACAGCAAAGCTTTGCCCCATGTGTTTTTCATAAAAAACAGCCCCCATTCTTTCGTCAAAAAGAATTATGGACTGTTTATATTATTTATATTCAATTATTTGAAATTTTTTAAAAACTCCTCGAAGCTCCTCCGCCTCCCGAACTTCCTCCAAAGCCGCCAAAGCTTCCTCCGGAATCTCCGCCAAAACCTCCAAAGCCACCGAAACCACCGGAATTCCCGCCGCCGCTATTCCAATTATCCCAGTCGTCCCAATCGTCCCAGTCGTGAAATTTTCTACCGAAACGTCTTTTTCTTCTTAAGACAAATGGCAAAATTCCTCCGAAAAGCACAACAATAGAAACAATTATTATACTTATTATCGTACTCATATGAGTATCATTTCTGTCTTCGTTGTATGCCATTACTTTATCTGAAACATTTTCGGGTATTTCTACTCCGTATTCAGAATATATTTCTGACAAAACAGCAAGGTAAAGCGACAATATTCCTTCGTCCCAATTGTCATTTTTAAAACGAGGGACTGCGTATTCGTCAATAAATCTGCCTGCTTTTGAGTCGTTTATTCTTCCTTCAAGGCCATATCCGACTTCAATCCTTACTTTCCGTTCGTTGGGAGCTAATAAGATAAGCACACCGTTATTGTCTTTGCTTCCGCCTATTTTCCATTCACGAAACATATCCAGAGCATAACTGTCAACGTCACGGCCTTCGAGAGACTCTACGGTAGCAACAACCAACTGTGCTCCTGTTTTATCGGCAAGAGTTTTACTGTTGGAAAGAATATATTCCTCGTTTTCAGGATATATAACATTTGCAAAATCATTAATATAAAAAGAATCGGACGGCTGAGGAACAGAAGCGTCAGCCGTAAAAAACGAACTGCTGAAAGTCAACATAAATATGGTCAACAACATTCTAAAAAACACTTTACTGTTTTGCACTCAGCTCACTCCTACATCATTTTATATTTGTAACTGTACTGCATCTTTAGCTAAAAGATACGGACGGAACTTGTGTGCTTCCTTGACTTGCTTCAAAATAATCAGCTGAAGTAAATCCGCAAATTCCTGAAATTATATTAGCAGGAAAAACTTTAATTTTTTGATTGTATTTTTTAACAGAATCATTGTAGTCTTTTCTTGCTACGGCTATACGGTTCTCAGTTCCTGAAAGCTCATCGGTAAGTGCTGTGAATTGAGTATCGGCTTTTAAATTGGGATAATTCTCCACAACTACTAAAAGTCTGCTCACTGCACTTGAGAGCTGAGAATCGGCTTCTGCCTTTTCAGACATCGACTGAGCACCTGCAAGTTTAGCTCTGGATTCGGAAATTTCATTCAAAACTTCGGATTCATGAGAAGTGTATCCTTTTACGGTACTGACCAAATTAGGTATAAGGTCTGATCTACGCTGAAGCTGAGTGCTTATATTTGACGATTGATTGTCAACGTCTTCTTTAAGGCCTACGATACCGTTGTAAGTTCCAATTCCCCACATTACGCAAATTAAAAGTATACCGGCAAGAGAAATACCAAATATTCCCCATCCTGAAATTTTTTTCATAAATAATCATCTTCCTTTCACATATATTATAACACACAAAATTAATCTGTCGAGCTGACAACAACATATGCAGAATCTGATTTATTTTCAAACTTAACGCTATACGCTTTAACTTCATAAACGCCTTCTTTTGACGGAGCGGTGTAAAGTCCGTTGTTATCAATGGTTCCTGTATTGGGTTCAGCCATTCCCCATCTTACTTCTTGGCTTATGGCTCCGTCTATATGAGCTTCGAAACGAACTTGTTCAAGCGGCTTTATTCTCGTTGTGTTTGGAGTAATGACAACATTTACGTTTTCGTCTATTACCAAATCCTCTTCTTCCTCTTTTATTTCCACAGGTTTATATGCCCACCATCTGATGTCCACCGCTTGTGCCGAAGTCTTTTCTTTAAGTCTTACTCCCAATCTTACGGTTCCTTTTTCGGAATTGACTATTGCGGCTATTTTGACATTCGGAGAAGATATGGTTATTTCTTCTTTGGAAAATATATCTTTGTCACCGAAAATAAGAAGGCCTTTATCATCAGTCAAATAATTGGCTTTGTTGTCTATAGCCGTTACAATAGCTACATTTCCCTCGCCAAGGCCGTGAACAAATTCATAGGAATAATATGATTTTCCGACTTTTGGATTAAATCCCAGATTTATTCTCTCAACTCCCGTAACAATGTTGTCAATTTTGGGTTTGGGCAAGTTGACAACTTCAGAGGAAGGAACTTGTTTTTGTATTTCTTTGGAAGTTACATTCGGAGCTTTTTCCGTGTTTGAATCTATCTCTTCCAAAAGGCTTAACAATTCGTTGCTGTAGAGATACTGGTTAAAGGGATGTTTTTCAAAACTTTCGATAAAATAAGTAAGCTGATTTGTAACAATATGAAACTTGGCAAGATAAATAAATTTATTCTCAACATTTTCAATTATATCCGTAAAGCTCTTGGAATAATAATCACTGACAACAATATCACGTATAGGAGTGGTCTTTACCGCAACGGGTATGACTATATCCTCATCAATACTAAGCTCATCTTTTCCTACTTTTAATTTAAAGGCTTTTTTGGGTATGGTTACTTGAGTTATGGCATCGTCTGAAGCATTGCAGTAAATGTAATAATCCTTTTTCAAATTTTTATACGTTGTTATTTCGGTTTCTTGATAATTAACGGTTAAATCTTCTTCTCCGTTGACATTTTTGAAAAATTCACCGCTTAACTCAAAGTTGTAGCTTACCGGAGCTTCTACATTTTCTTTTTCAAATATAACGCATGCTTTCAAACACTTGCCTGGGTTTACATATTTACCTATTTCAATACTTATTCTAATGCCGTCTTTATCATATATTTTTACACGCTGATTAATAAGGTAATTAAGTTTTAAATCCCTTTCTTGCGGTTTTTCGGAAGTCAAGAAAAGTTCATATCCTTCTCCTATTCTGTTGAATTCTTCCGTAACGCCGTTGGACTTACTCGAACTTGCAACTGAAAACGTTGTTTCTTTAAGCTCTTCTTTGTACTTAATGCAAAGGTAAAGAATACCTTTATCTTTATTTTCTTCAAATCCCTTTATTACATTGAGTCTTCTGACATACGGCTCTGAAACAACTATTTCTCTTCCCATATAATCGAGAGCCATACCGGGTTCCAAAGAAAATGTTTTGTTGTCTATTAAAATCATGTCCAGTCCCGACACTATTCCCGTGCCATTGAGCATTTTATTTCCCAAACGGCGTTTTGAATTCATATAGATTTGTTCACTTTCAAAATCCCTTACCGTCATAAGTTTACCGAAAAAATAATTGTTTCTGTCACAGGAATAATACTGTTTGTTATTCATGTTAGCCCCTCTTTTCCTTATTCTCGTTTTTTAAAACTGATTATGAGATTTAAAATTAGAAATTATCAAATTGTTTACTTCATACTGCTTTTTATTTAAAACAAGCTCTTCATTTCTGGTTATAAAGGAATTTATACCCATATAACAATGGCTATCCAAATACATTTGGTCGCTAAGTGCTACAAGGTTGCATATCGAATCTACCGGTTTAACGCTGTTTATAACTCTTAAAAGTTCTATATAATTCTCCGTATCCTTGACACAGGATTCAGGGATCATAACGGTAAATACATATCCGTTATCACCAAATAAATTCTCTACCACCTCTTTTTGTTTATCATAATACATATTTCCTTTAACGTCAAATTGTTCAACAATTATAGGCTCAGTGCCTGTATATTCTTGTACAATTTTTGCAACAGCTTTTTTTGTGCCCTTTATTTTATAAATCTTAACCGCTTGCTTTATAATTTTCCTTAATTTTTCTTCTCCCCATACAGAAGCATTTTTTACCGATAACCAATCCCCTATCCAGTTAAGAAAATCTTTGTTTGTTCTGTCGACGTTAAACATTAAAGGGGTGTAATCAATTTTGTCTTCAAAATCAACATATATGGACTGAAATATACTTACAAAACGTTCTGTAAAAGAATTTCTGTCACCTTCCGCACGATAAATTTCCGGCAGATAATCTACAAAAGAAACCATGGGAAACTCTATTTTCATAGAATTTATTTTAATACTTTCTTGCTCATAATTGATAAGCTCAATACAAATCCAAAGGTATCTTCCTTTCAGATTTCGCAGAATAATATCATCCGTGTTTTCATAGATTTCTGCATTTATTTCATCAAATGTATCTATTTTGCGGTTTACATCTATTGTTTCGTCTGCGATATACTCATTAAAATCCACTAAAGACTTTCCTCTAATACCCGGTACAGGAATCATAATTCCGGTTGTATCAGACGCATAAATCCTGATTTTATACAAGGAATCGGGCGGAAATTGAATATCCAAACGAAGTCTGTGCCATGTGGTTTCGTTTTGCATGCTGTCGAACATATGGGAAATATAAACACCGTTTTCCCCATTTTTTGTCCTTGAAACCAAAACGTCGTTTTTAAATCCTATATTTCTAATCAGGCTCTTAAAAGTCCAGTCGGATTTACGATTGAGTATAAAACATTTTGCTCCCGAAGCCATTTACAATCCCTCCTTTAACTTCTGTAAATTTCTGAACTTTTTATATAGTTAAAATCTATTTTTTTAACGTAATACACACCATTTGGAGGAATAATAATATCCTCAGAGGCAGTTTTTTCGGCGTTTATTCCAACTGGAGTTATTCTTAACTTTTCGAGATAAGAAACATATTTGAGCCTGTCTATCATGCCAAAGAGGTCTCCGAAATGAAGAGGTTGTCCCAAATCTTTGTTTATTTCTTTGATAAATTCTTTTATTTCTTTTTCAATCTTTTGGTCGCTTTCCCTGTAAGAAGAATCAACTACTATTTCACCGCTTATAACGAGTCCGATATATTCGGGGCTTACAATTTTTATTTTTGTATTCAAAAGCCTGTATTTGTTTATTTGATTCATTATATTTTTTTCAAAACTCTTCGGAAGAGTCAATCCTATTTTGCGATTCCATCTTACGGCAATTGTTATACAGTTTTGCTTAAGAACGTCTTCTCCGGGCATATAGTTGGGCAAAACTTTAACATTTGTAAACATAAGTCCGGGAGTTTTTCTGACTATATCTTCATAATCTTTACAGGTAACTGCCCTGCCGGGACGGCTGAACAGTTCTGCCGCTCGGGACTGTGCATGATTCAAGGTTTCTGCGTCCCTGCCACCTACGGCCGGAGAAATTTGTTTTACCCTTGATTCTTTCAAAATCTTGTTTTTTGAAATAACCGATGAAATCATTCCTTCTTTGGTATTGGAATCCTCACCCATGGTATATCTAAGTGAACACAGTCTTATGTTACCGTCGCCAATTCTGGGCGCCATGCCGTGTTCATGGTCTCCGAAAGCCAGCATACCGCTTTCTTTGACAACTACGAAATGCCTGTCGTACTTACCGGAAGAAAAGAAATCATTTACGCTTTTCCATTTATAAAAAATTTCTTCTCCGTCTACAATTTCACTTATCATAATTTCAAAGTCACCGTCAAGTATGTTTTTTATATCGGCCTTAACCGCTTGCCCAGACATTGACGTTCCGCTTCCCAAACACAATTTATCTTTCATGCTTTGGGCACAAGAAACCACCATTATAACTTCGTCGTTGTACCCGAAAGTTTTTATTTTATTCCAAATTTCGCTTACGTCTACTGTAAGAGTTCCGTTTTTCATATCGGAATTAAATGTGGCAAGATTGGTTTCCACCCAGCCTCCGTGCTTTTTGTAATAAACGTGGCTTCTTCCGTATATGGCGGTATGCGTAAACAATTTAAATGTATGGTCAGGTTCTATATCCGATTTTTTTATTATTGCATTTTCGCATTTTGTATCGTTCTGACTTACCTGAAAAACATTTGTAACTATTCCGTCTATTCTTGGAGGGTAATCATATTCGTCATATACGAGACTGACTCTTATCTTATGTTCTTCATTAATTGGAAGAGTTTTACCTTTGATTTTAATTTTTACTATGCCTGAAAACAGAAAATTATAAGTATTATCTTTTACTATCTCAACCTCATGCCAACCTGTTTTTCCGTTTTCAATACCGTAATATTCCCATTTTATATCAGCCATACTGTAAAATTTTTCCGAATTTCTTATAGGATTACGTTTCAAATCTTTACCTGAATATACAGAAAAATACATATTAATTATAGAACTATTCGGAAGAGCAGAATCAAAATTTATTGTAAAACGACGTACTGCATCTTTATCATTTTTTCTGTCAATATCTTTTCCGAAAAGATAAAACACACGGCTTCCGTCAAATTTATAATACTCTTGCTCCGAAGGAAATTCGGGGTTTTCAAACACTACATTGAGTATGTTTGAACTTATCAAAGTTTGATGATGTAAATTTTCAAAAACCATATTTCCACATTTCCACTGAGTACGAGTAGGAATGGTTACATCTTTTTCCAAACCCGAAACTTCCAAAAGCGACTGAGAACCACAATTTTTATACATAACCACGTCCAAAAGGTCCAAAAATTTTCTGCGAACCCCTTCGGACATTCTGCTTAAATACTCATGTTGAACATATTTCAACCATACAAATAATTCAACCAAGGTTATTCCCGGATTCGCTTCTTGGTAATCGGTCCATTCTGAACTCAAATACAATATTTGATTTCTTGCCTCGTCCAAGATATCTTCAATAGACTGATTATTGAGATTTTGAATTTCTATCACTTTAATTCACCGACTTTCTCCTCGACCGAAATATTTATTTCGGGAGTTCCATAAACAGGAACAACGAAATGAAGTTTTTTTACTTCCTCAAAATCAATTTCTTTTTTGCCTTCCGGAGTTATGAATTTTGTAAATATATTTATGCCTTTTATCCATTTAACGTTCGGAACCGTTTTTATATAGTTGTAAATTAATTCTTTACGCGGAAAATCTCCGATATTCCAGCCTTGACCCGAAAAATTTCCGTAAACAGGATTTAAAAATTTTTCAAGTCTTGACTCCATGTTTTTATATACTTTTTGATATGAATTAAAATTATCTATAACAATGTCTACACTTATGGAAGTCTCAACATACCCAACTTCGAAAACCCTAAGTCTTGACGAATGTGAAAGAGCTGCCGGAGCTTTTTTGTCGATAAATTCCCATATTCTCTTCTTTATTCCTTGAAATTTCTCGTAACCCTGCATAAATTCACGAGGTAAAACAGCTATTGAAGTAATTCCTATCGCAGGTTTGTCGTCTTCGTCAACATGAGACAGACATCTGACTTTGTATATATTACGGTCGTTAAAACAAATGGATTCTTCAAAATCATTAAGTGACACCAAACGATTTCCTCCCGAAATTTGACCAAACATGCGACGTGCTGCATTGTCTATTGTTTCCATATCCACGCCTCCCATTATGGGGCTTGGATTATAAACGGAATCGACATTTATTATCGAATCAACAAAATCGTTTACTTTATTAGAATCTACATTTCCCTTACTTCCTGCACATACTGAATACTCTATTTTTATGCTTTCATTGTACTGAGGGGGAGGTATTTTACCGTTTTTACCATTTCCGAACAATATTTCGCCCTTAGGATAATCAACTTCATAAACTCTGTCATTCATTCCGCAAGTAACCAAATTCGATACAGGTGCCCATTTAACCCAAAGACTTTCAAGTTCGCCTACTTCGTTGTACTCGGGTTCGACTAAATCTCGAGAAAGACTTAACAAACGTTCTTGTTCTTTGGTTGAAACTTTTTCAAATTCATCAACCCATACGCTTACGTTTGAAACGTTTTGATAAGATAGTTTGCAAAGTTTATCCTCTTCATCTTGCTCAATTGAAAAATACTGAGGCTCATTTGTGGTTCTTTGAATAACTTTTACAGCGTTTATCTTGATGTCATTTATGACGGGTCTTCCGGCAATATTTTCAGTATTTGCGTACCTTCCGTCGGGGTTTACTATTCTTAAAAAATATCCCTTTTCGCCGAATAACTCAATTTCTTTAAAATCATTTTTTCCTATTAAAGTTACATTTTCACTGTGAGAAAAATCATCTGTTCCGTCCATTACATCTATGTGTTTCCACTCGCAGCCGCCTTTATTGTTATCGGATAAATACTCCCATTTAAGCGAAGGATTAAAGCGATGTATACCTTCTTCAATATCAACAAACATCCTTATCATTCCTTGAATGAGCGGGCGAGTAAAACTAAGATACATTGCAGGATATTCGCACATGGTCTTTTCCATAATATTAATCATTCCGGAATTTTTCATATCAAATTTGTGTTCTTTCATATCCGAACGAACAAATATTTTATTTACAACATGGCCGTTTCCTTCGTATTTGTAATTGATTTCGACATTGTTTATATACGGGGTAATATAATTTGAGTAAAAATCAAATTGATCACGCATTTTTGAAATTCGGGCTCTTATCACATATCCGTCCGCAGAGGCTACGGATGTACTTTCTATATCTTCCGGGCACTTAAATCTTATTTTTCTGTGAGTTTCATTTTTTTCTTTTATCTTAAAAAATTCGCCTTCGGAAGGTTCTGTATTGAGCTTTGCCCAGCCCGAGCCGTTCCAATATTCCCATAAAACTTTTTCTATTTTTATGTCTTGGGGTTCAATGTCGGCAAAATCCATCTCAGTCATTACAGATCTATATTTTATTGTGGGATTTTTCGCGTCGATTTTTATTTTTACAAACTGTATATCCGCAGAAATTTCTACCACCGCACCTTTCTTTGTAAATGCTTCGTCACACATCAAAGAAAATGTATTATACATGGTATATTGCTCTCCGAAAGGGAAAAAGTCATTCTTAGAAAGTTCTGTATCATCTGCAAAAAGAAAATCCGGTGATAAAGGTGAAGAAATTGATTTATAACCTACCGAAGTAAGAGGAATTCCTCCTTCGGGAATTCGATTAAAAACACATCTGATAAACCTGGAAGTTTCATCCATTACGGAAGTTGTTTTTGTTTTATTTTTAAATTTGATTCTTACACCGTTTTCTACCTTTTCGACCGATTCTATCGACACCCATTTCTTTCCGTCGTAGTACTGCCACGTTACGTTGTTGCTATCGGAAAATATCTCCGGTAACAATTTTTGAAATTTTGCCGATAAATTATTATTAAACAAAAATATTAAATCCGTATTCGACATATCAAACACAACGTCATCATAAAAATAAATTTCATGACTTTGAAGATTTTTATGATATAAATTATCAAATATTCTAAACGGACCTATTTCTTGGTCTGAGGAATCTTCTTTTTCTTTATATGCACATCCTATAAAATCGGATTTTGGTTCGGTAAAGTAAACTCCTTTTATGGAAGTGTCTATGGCAGAAAGAGCGTCAACTGTTTCATAATTGACTGTTCCGTCTTCGGTGTCGGCTTCTGCAAAAAGTGCAGTGCCTTTGTCGATATACGCTCCTTCGGTTCCGGGAGTAACTTTTACGACGACCATTCCACTCGCAGGAGCGGCAGAACGGAGTTTTGTACCTAACATATTAAGAAAAGTAAGATAATAATTATACACGGTTTTATTGTACATGCTTATTGTGCTTTCCATCATATGACAAAAAACTTTTGCAAAAACCACACCAAAATCAGAACTTTTTTCATCAAAATTCCATTCAGGCGTATAGCTCTTTGATAAATGCTTAACTTCATTCATCAAATCATCAAATTCTCTGTTGTCAAACTTTGGTATATTACTCATATCGTCGAGCCGTTTTTCCAAATATAAAGTCTGAAAACATTCGGCTCAGTTCACTTCCCTTCTGATGGAGTCTTGCAAGTTAACTCTAAATATCATTTTTATCAATTCTCTTGTAAATCCGCTCTTGTATAGGTTCAATGTCGGTTACATAGTCAATATTAACCTCGATTTTTGATATAGCTCCCGAAGAAGCGTTCACTGCAACGTTTATATCTTCTAGGTGTGTTGCCCACATTTTAATAGAAGATTCTATAGTACTTCTCATATTTGAAGTAAATACATGGTCAACTACTTCAAACATGTATGAACGTAAATCTGTACCGAAATTAGGGTAAATTTTGCGTTCATTTTTTTGAGTTTCCAAAATAATTCTGATTGATTGCTTTATATCTTCGTTATCTTCAACTGTTTTTATTTTTCCTGTGACTTCATCAACCTGTATGGGAAATTTCCACCCTTTTATTACCGACATCGTCCTGCCTCCTTTTAATTAATCTTAACCATAGCACCTTTTACAACAGTCATTGAAGTGGATTGGATATTGGTTCCGGTGTTAGATTTTATGTTATTGCTACCGTTTGCTGTTGACGTAATATTAGCGGTAGATTTAAAATCTATGCCTTTGGCTGACATTTTTACTTTTCCTGCTTGGGTCTTTACTTCCAAGCCTTTTTTAGAACTTATATTAAGACTGGTTCCACCGGCAGCTCCTGCAGTCAATGAAATTTCTTTATTTGCTTTTAGTTCTATTTTTCCTCCTTTAAAATCCACTTTAAATGACGTCTTTCCCGATTTTTCTTTTAAAAACACCTCTTGTTGCTTGGAATTATCCTGAATATCTATTAAATGACCTTTTTGAGTCGTTATTGATAAATTGGATTTGTTTTTAT
Source organism: uncultured Oscillospiraceae bacterium (assembly GCA_902495835.1). Taxonomy (GTDB): domain Bacteria; phylum Bacillota; class Clostridia; order Oscillospirales; family Acutalibacteraceae; genus UMGS1491. Next base: position 13,929 of record CABUYS010000009.1, read on the forward strand.
TTGTATTTATCTCTATTTTAAGCCCCGTTGAAAGTTTTATTACCATAATTTCATTTTTATTGGCGTCTACTTTTATCGGTGGTTTATTTACTGAATTATATAGGCTTCCCAAAACAACCGGATTAGATATATCTCCGTCACAAAATCCGACCAACACTTCTTCGCCTTTTTGAGGTATGCAAACCACTCCGTATTCTTTCCCGGCCATAGGAGAAACAACATCCGCAAAAGGAGTTTCTATATCTTTACCGGAAAGATGCACTTTTACTCTGTTAAGATTTTCAGGATCTTTTAAGTCACTTACTGTACCTCTTTCAAATCCATTGATAATATAACCACCTGTTGTTCCTGAACTTATTGGACTCATATATTTTTCTCACCTTCTAACTATTAAACTAAGGAAGATGCTCCACCCGAAGAAGCCTTCATTCTGTTAGTCCTGAGTTTAAACGAAGTAGTATACTCTTTAGGGCTAAACGAATGATTAATTTCCACAACAACATACTTGTTGTCAATCGGACTACCCATACTTTTTATTTGAGCTCCATCGCCAAGCTTCAAATCCGGATTACCCAAAGTAGTAAGGTTTACCGAAACAAAATTAATCTCTCGCTTGTTCATTTCGGCCTGAGCAATAAATTTTGCTTCTTTAGCAGAAATAACGGAATTATCAATTATATTTACAATATTATTGTTTCTAGTAAGTCCTGACGGTGATCTGCCGTCTCCTATTGCTTCGGATTTTGTTGCACTTCCTGTTATGGATTTTTTATAATCTTTTTTATCTTTTCCAATAACTTTAACTGACTTGGGCATTCCCCAAATGTCTGCCGTGAATCTCAAAGAAATTATTCCGTGTGACGGTGGACTGAAAATCGTTTTAACAGACTTACCATATGAGGAATCCACAAAATACATTTTACCCGACTCAATATAAAACCAAGCGCCGATAGTATTTGCAGCTCTGAGAACAAACTGAAAATCACTTTCATTATTTTGATAGATCAGAGATTCAAAATTAGGTTCTTTTTTTATATTTATGGTTTTTCCGGATAATTTACTTGCATAAGATTTATAAACATTTGCCGCTACCTGTGAATATTTTTTAACATTTTTATTGAATTCTGTTTTGCAGTTTGTCATCATCCACATCTTTGCGTCCATTCCCTGAATGATTACAGTAGTTAAGGATTCAGTTACATCTATATCAAAGGAAGCAATAAAACCCGAAAAAACCTTTTTGCCTTTAATTTTTCCGGATATATTATATCCAAGATTAATCTCAAATTTTGCTCCGACTTTTATTTTATTAAAATCAGGATTTAATTCTATTTTTCCTTTCGACAAACAACTAAACGGGTAAGAAATTTCTACCATACATGTACCCGCTTCTCCGAAAACAGACGTATTTACATCTATTTTCGAAATAATAGTATTCGAAGATTTCCACGAAACTCCGTTTATTTTTATTTCAGCTGCCGGATTTGCACACCCCGCATAACTTTGATAAATTTTGCTCCAATCCTTCATTTTAAACAATCCTTGTTTTTAATTTTTTAAAACACACCCTGTCTGTGTCTGTTTAATACTGCTCTTCTTTCTATCTTTCCGATTACTTTATTCGATATTGATTCAACATTAATATCTTTAACGTATGATTGAATTAATCCTACAATATCTTCTTTGCTGAGAGTTTTAGACATTATATTCTTTTCAATAGCTTGAGTGTCAATTTTTATAGGTTCTTCACGCTGACTGCTTATTTTTTTTGTGCTTTGATTTTTGTAAACCACATTATCTTTGCTCTTAGTTTTTCCTTGCTCACTTTCGGGTAACGAAATCTTTTCTTTTTCTTTATATACCATGTAATCATTTTCAAAATGATTATAGTATGATTTTTTATCTTCTCCGAAGTTGGAGGTTATCAAATGTTCTCTGCTTTCTTGAGAAAAATTTTCAATATACCTGTCCACAAAACGTTTTTTATATTCTTTGTAAACATTAACCGCATTTAATTTGAATTCACGATTCCTGAAAACTCGCGGAGAAAGCACATTGTGAATTCGTTTGAAAAAAACGTTATTTTCTTGATTTTCTTCAAAAATTTTCTCATGCCTATATATCGGATGAATATTATAAATGTCTCTACCATTTAAAATTTCAGAAGGTGCAGTAATTACATTAGTCGTAAGAATGACGGGCTTATTTATTTTTTTATTTGCTATATCTTTTATTTCTATAACATCAAAGCTTTTATGTATTTGCTTCGATTTGTTTTTTCTTACGTTAAAAGTCTTTATAAAAACATTGTTTTGACGAACGTTTTCAACAAAATTCTTATCAATGAAGATTCCTTCGCGGCGTAAATCAGTAATATTTTTTATTGTTTCAGTTTCTTCAAAATTAAGTTCACGGTGATTGTAACGATTAATAAACTGCCTTTGATTTACAGTTCTTTTTGATATAATTTTTTGAACACTGTTATCATAAACATTTTTAAACCGATTAAGAATATCTTTTCCTGACGCAAATTTTATAACATTTTTTCTAATATTTTCTTCAAAATTCAAACTCTTTATCTTAGTCGTTTTTAAAACATCTACGATATTTTTTGATATGTTTTTCGTGTTGTAAAATTTTCTTACTTCGCTATACATTTTGCTGATATTTCTGTCATAGTACGTTTTATCGCTTACGTACTGCTGACGTTGGCGAGTTATGTTTTGGCGAAGTTCTTGAATTTCACTCTTATCAACAAGTTTATTAATAAGAGCAGTCTCGGAAGTAAGTATTTTCGGTACCGATTCTTTAATTATATTTTCAACAAAAGAACCGACTTTTGTTAAAATGTTAAATTCAGATATCTTTGACTGAATCTTTACTATCTTTGGAAGAATTCCTTTGTTAATAACATTTTCTTCGTAGTATTTGGTTGCTTCTTCCAAAATCTCTATATCGCTGAGATTAGTCTTTTTTCTTATATTTTCTTTCTTTAATCTACGAGCAGCAATTTTTTCATTTTCAAGAGAATCTTGCTCGGCAGATGTACCGATTTTCTCAGGATTTCTAAAATATAAATCGCTCGTGCGGTAAATATTTTTTAATACCTTGTCAACTACATTTTCATAGTGACGAGTCTTATTAAGAACAGTAAGATAATCCCGAACAGATTTTTGCAAAGTAACATAACGTGATTTCTTAACCACGTTAAAATCAAAAATATTATGTTCTTTGTTCGCTAATTTTTTTTTTGAACCGCTCAAAAGCGACTTCAACATGTCTGCAAGAGTTTTTTCGTCAAACGTGTTGCTGGATATAACTTCAAGATTTTTAAGTTGCTCACCCGTAAGTTTATGACCTACTCTTAAAATTTCATTTTTAAGCTGATTTAATATTTGTTCACGCAAAACAGTGTTGTTTTGAACAAATATACTTTGGTCTGCTCCCGCGGCACGAAGCTGAGTTAAAAGGTCTATTATTTTAGCAAATGCTTCGCTATCGAATCTATTCGCAGCGGAATAATCATAAATCAACTCACGTGAACTGTCTTGATTTGCAGGCTCGCCTACAATGGTGGCCATTTTATTTTTTTCAAAAAAATTTGTACAAAAGTTTTTATTTCTTTTGAGTGTAAGTAATTCGTTAGGAGACTGTGTTTTTAATAAAGTCATTTTAACTTTATTACCTAAAATTTTTTTCTCCACTTACCCACCGCCTAATAATTTTTATTATTTGAAATTAATTTAATTAAAATAACCGTTTAAACGCTTTTGAGTTTTAAAAAGCTTTAATTTTGCATCGTGCAATTTTTTCGAAAGCTTACGATACGCCTCTTGAGAATGATTTTTATTGAACTGAAGCAAATTTATTTTATTTTTTAATTCATCTGAAAAACTGGATTTATTTTCAAGCTTAGCCGTTTCTTTAATCCATTTTTTCCTGCAAGAAATCAATTGTGCTTCATCTGCAATTTTTTGAGCCAGCGCGTCTTCGAATTCATTGGAAATTCTTTCGCAAATTTCTTCTCTTATCTCGATTTCTTTTTTGAGAGCATTTATTTCGATGTTTCGAGCTTTTAATTCAAGACGTCTTTTTTCTTCTTTTGGAAGCGACTCGGCATCTTTTAGAATTTCTAACGCCTCAGCAAAAGCTTGCTTTGTATTTTCTTCGACGTTTGCTATGTCATCTTCCCGTTTTTTCTGTAAATCTTTTTTGCGTTCTCTGTCAAGCATTTCCATTTGACTTCTGGTAAGAATTTGCGGAGGATTATTTTTAAACCACTCCAGTTCGGCTTCTTCTATTTTTTTATTTATTGCCTCTATTTGTTTATCGATTTCTTTTAATTTTTTTTCTTGTTCTTCTATTCCGTAATCTGACATGTCTATGACATTTTCCAAATCTTCTGTTTTAACTTCATTCACTAAGCATTTTCACCTTCTTAACCAAAACTCAAAACATTTACCAAACGTTAATTAATACGCCTAAAAACCGAATTTTTAATGTCAAATAAGAAATTAATTATTTACAGTAATTTTACCTTATCTGATAACTCTAACTTTCTTTTTTATCTTCTTTTTTGTTTCCTTCTTTATCTTCCTTTTCTTCTAAAATTTCTCCGTTTTCACCTAATTGCAAATTCGGTAAATCTTCATACTCTTTATTTAATTTATCTATGCAATTCTTCATCCTTTCTTTTCTTTCTTCTTTCTTTTTCTCTGCATTAGCATTTCTGTTTTTTTCTCTTTCTTTTTTAACATTTTTCATTTTGTCATCATATTCTTTGTGAATTTCTTTTAACTCTGCCTCTTGCTTTGCGTTCATTTCTTTTTGCTTTTCGTCCTCTTTTTTGACCTTTTCTTCATATTCTTTTTTAGCGTCTTCAATTTCTTTTTGATTTGCGCCGCTTTCTTTGAGCTTTTTCATTTTATCTTCGTATTCTTGCCGCATCTTTTTCGAAGTTTTTTCTCGCTCTAAACGCATTTTTTCTTGCTCTTTGCGATTTTCTTCCTTTTTCTTTTCGAGTTTTTCTTTGAGGTCTTTTTCAGCCTGTTTTTGAATACTTTCAAATTCCTTTTGTTCTTTTTTCTTTTCTTCAAGGTCGGCAGCAATATCTTTTCCAGCATACTTCCTAGATTCTTCGAGCAATTTTAGACGTCTTTCGCTTTCTCTTTTAAGCTTTGCTTTTTCTGCTTCACATTTTTTAAGAAATGCATCTCTTCGAGCCTCAGATTGCTTTTTTCTTTCTTCATTCATTCGTTTGAATTTTGCCAAAATTTTCGCTCTATCTTCTAGAATCTCTGCTGCTTGATATTCAGATTCCAACGTTGTAGCTCTCTTAGCAACAGTTCCCAAACCGAGAGGAACACGAGTAAGCCCTGTATGAACAATTGTAATATGCTCTATTAAAATTTCACCATTATCGGCGTTTAAATCATCAACACTCCATTCACTCATTCCCAAAGATAAAAATGAATAAATAGCTGTCAATTCATTGCTTCTGTTATATACCTGTATAGTGCCTATAGCCGGTCCTGCTTCAAGACTTTCTTGAGGATTCAAAGCGCTTAAACCCAAAAGAGCTGTTTTTCTAAGCAAATTATCGGGAATAAGCGAAGCTGCAGCTTTTGCAGCCCCCTCTATTAGTGTCGACACACGTATCATTAGGCCTCGTTCAAACGTAAGCTTATGTGCGTCGCCAGACGTGGGTTTTCCGACTTTCACCGGATGGTCATTTATTCCGCCTTCTGTGATAAAATCATATCCTCTGTCTATAGAAAGACCCGAAACACTCTTAAATCCGAACATAAACTCATTAAGAGTAACAATAAAATTGAAGCCTTGTGTGAGGTAATTCATCGGAGAAACCTTAACAAAAGGTAACCGTTTTTTCTTTTTCCCAAAGAGACTTAGCCCCAATTTCATTTCATACTTAGATGTATCTTCGCTACGAGTTGCGTACCTTTTTTCAAGAGGTACATCCGGTCTCTTATTGGGGTCTTCATCAGATTGATCGTCAGAATTTTCTGAATTTTGATTATCGGATTGACTTGAAGTTTCCGAAGAGTTTGTAGAAGATTGTTGTTGATTAGATTCACTTTGCGGAGGTTCTACTTTAGAATCTTCACTTTGGGAAGGCCCAGCTTTAGAAGAATCCTCATTTGAAGCGTCCTCTTGGGATGGACTTTCTTTATTTGATTTTTCTTCAGGTAACTCTTCTTTTTGAGATTTGTCTTTTTGAGATTCCTCTTCGGAGAGCTCCTCTTTAGGAGAATCATCTTTTTGAGATTCCTCTTCAGAAATTTCTTCTTTGGTAGAATCATCTTTGACAGAATCATCATCTTTTTTTTCTTCTGTCAAATTGTTTGTTTCTTCACTGCTCATTTTTTCACCTCACACCATTTGGCTTTAATCACCAACATCAAATATGTTCACTCGATTGCCGTTTGATTCCGCATTTAATTTCTTGTTTATTCTGGAAGCCTCTTCGCAAAACCTGACTCTCTCCCTATGAGGCAAGAGCATGATTTCTTGACGAGACCAGTGGAAATAATAAGCCAAAAAAGCTATCTCTTCGTATAGGATTTTGCTGGGATAACTTTTTAGGCTTCCCCGAAAAAAGGCAGTTCGTACCTAAACTCATGAGCGCATTTAGGGCAGATAACCGTAACTTGAGGCGGCTCAACCGAATTAATTTTTTGGTATAAATCTTGTAAGTACGCCATATCGGCCGTAAATAAGCTCTCTATTACGTGTGCGTTGACGCTTTTTAAAGTTCCGAGCTGAGTAATAACTCTTTCAAGCAAAAGAATACTTAAATACCCCGGATTCATCTTAACTCTTGGGTCGTTTAGCGGAACAATTTCATCAGCAGCGTTAGCAAGTCTCATTACACCACGCTTATGAACCTCTCCTTTACTATCTACATATCCTTTGGGAAGTTCGAATTCTACTTGAGTTTCAAAGGGAACTGACATTAAAAATCACTCTTTCTTTAATTTTAAGTACCTCTCTCCTCACACGTAAGTTATGCAAGGAGAGAAAGTAAACATTAGTATATCTAATATTACTGTTTTGTTTTTTACAATTACAATTATCCTGCAACCATATCTCTCTTGATTCCTTCATGGGCTAAAACGAGAGTTTCAATTATAACTTCTCCGTTGTCCGCAGAAAGGTCACTTGAGCTGTATGATTTCGGCCAAGCATTTATTACAGTCCAGCTTGCAGTTGGTTCTCCGGCGTTATTAAATGCGGTAATTTTACCGTTAACCGGAGTAAAATTGCTTCCTTCAAGATAGCCATTAAAGAAGTCGTAAAGTAATGGGTTGCTATACATACCTTTGGTAAGTGTAATTTCATTGTAAGTTACGAGGCCGGGTAATTTACGTGCTGTAAGAAATCCGAATCCTCCCTCTCTGTACTCACTTACGCCGACTTCTGTGGAAAATCCCTGAACTTCCTTAAAAGAAGAAGTTCCTAATCCGTCAAAAACCGCTATAAATCTGAATCCTCTGATAGGGGTAGCCAACCCTTGCGAATCCGTAGATAATACTTCAGTACCGAGTTGCTGTATACCTGCGTCTGACATTTAAATCATTCTCCTTCCTTTTTAAAAATCACCTTTATTCTCCTGTTTTTTGTGTAATTCTAAAGATTACGAACTCTGCCGGTTTGACAGGTGCAACGCCGATAACGCACACCAATCTTCCGTTATCTATATCATCTTTAGTCATTGTATTTGGTCCTATATCTATGAAGAACGCATCTGCAGGCGAGCCTCCTACGAGTGCTCCAGATCTCCACATTCCTTCTAAGAAAAGTTCTATGGTTCTTCTTACCCTTGCCCACAGGCCTTCATCGTTAGGTTCAAATACAACCCAGTTTGTATTTGCTTTAATAGATTCCTCCAGATAAATAAACAAACGTCTGACGTTGACATATTTCCAGAGTGGCTTGGATGAAGCTGTTCTTGCTCCCCAAACTCTGATTCCTGCTCCGGGGAATTTTCTAATAAGGTTTACACCTTTCGGGTTTAAAACATCCTGCTCCGCTACATTGTAATTTGCATACAATCCTGTACAGTTCGCAACAACTTCATTTGCAGGAGCTTTATGAACACCTCTTTGATTGTCGCTTCTTGCATAAATTCCCATTACCGAACCCGATGGCGGAATAAATGTATCTTTTTTATCAAGAGGGTCAAATACCTGTAACCACGGATGATACATAGCGCAGTAATCACTGTCTACTATATCTCTGTGCTTCATAATATCTGCTACGGTCTTTGCAGTCATTGGCATATCAAGCACGGCAAATCTGCTTGCAAGTTTTTCGCAGTGAGCAACCAGCGACAACTGAACATTCGCACTGACTATGCCCGGTACAGCCATAATACTTACTTCTGTATTATCAAGGAAAGCTTGAATTCCCGTTCTTGAGCCCGGTCCTTCATCTTTTCCTATGAAATCGGCATCGGTAAGTGTTGCTGCCGTTCCCGTTGCTCCGCCTGAGAATAATACTTTAATTTCATCGCCTTTACCGCCGAATACTTGTTTAACAACGTCAATCGGAGATACCGCGTTTTCTGACGGTTTTGCACTCAAAATCACCAATTGAGATTTAGATACTGCCTTCTCAATAAATGAAGGTGACGAAACGTTGAATGTGACGCTTTTGTATTTTTCAACTTCTTCACCGCATTCAATAACAACATCCATTTCGCATGTGTTCAAAGTTATTTTCGGTAAAAGACCGTCATCAACAACGTCGCCGTCAAAAGGCTCGTTAAACGTTACAAAATTTCCGGTAACATTTTTTATAGTTCTAAACTGTTCCTTTTCGGCTCCGTTTAAAACAACAACATCTCCTACTGCAAATCCCGAAACACTTCTTAAACGATATTTTCCTTCGCCTAAATCTTCGAGTATCTGGCTCTTGCTTCCCGGAGAATCCGAAA
>CABUYS010000010.1 GCA_902495835.1 uncultured Oscillospiraceae bacterium
GCCAGCCGTCTTGAGATGGCTGGCACTCTTATGCCCTTATAGGGCTTTCCCATACCACGTCTCTTAGGCGTGGTCATGATTATTTTACATCGAACGAGCCGCTTCCAAACACAGAGTTTGCTTTATGAGTGCGGTCTTCTTCCACTCGAACTGTTTCTCTGTTAAAGCCTGTTCCTAACAATCCATAAGGCACTTCTTTGTCTCCCCATGTTCCCATTGCGGATATTTTGTGTTTTTTTGCGACTTTAACGGCTTCATCGTAATTTTTATAGGTCCCAAAATCTTCTTTTGTTATGGCGTTAAAAACTCTGAAACCTCCTTTGCCGTCGGATTCTAATGAACCTCCGCTGACTTTTTCAATTTGAATACCATCTAACTCTTTTGGGTTTTCGTTTGACATAGTAATTACCTCCAATTTACACAATTTATTTTGCACGTGCACTTGAATTATATATATATATATATATATAGTCAATAGCTTTTTTAAATTTAAGTATATTTTTATGATATTTTAACAAAATTTTGGAAATATTTTTGAAAGTTAAATCCTATACCGTAATATTGAAATCATGACCACGCCTAAGAGACGTGGTATGGGAAAGCCCTATAAGGGCATAAGAGTGCCAGCTATCTCAAAACGGCTGGCTTTCACTATGTTCCAGCTGAAGAAAACTGATTACTTGCTACTCTTAAAAGGGTTTACATATTCCTTAGTTTTAAGTTTGTTCATAATTGGCCTTCTTTTTTCTTCTCTCTAATATATTTCTGTGTTAGCAGTATTTAAATCTACTGTACTTACATAATATCCTTCTGCCCAAAAATGTCTGTTCCCAAATTTATATTTTAAATTTGAATGCCTTTCTAATTATCATCATCGCACTTTTTCCTTTTAAATACTCAATAATTTGCTATATGATATATTTTGGGGGTATTAATAATAGTAGGTGTACATGATCTGACGTCATATGTTCTTCTACACCTTTCTATTTTAGCGACTTGAACTCCATTATTATACTCGAGTTGATGTTGTTTCACTTAAGTTCTAATCTCACGTGCATAGCGCGCGGTTTTTGAACTACGCAAAGTGTAGTCCTTTGAGTTAAAACGTAATCAAAAATTAATATAATTTATTTAAAAATATTTTGTGATTATAAAAATTGAAAAAATAAAATAATGTATTTCCTGCGGTTTTTAAGCTAAATTATTTTTAAATAAATTATCAAATTTTCCGCGCATTTTCGATTGCATAAAAAAACTGCCGACTATATCGGCGGCTTTTATAATTTTTAAAATAAAAAACAGTTTAAAATCCCACAACTGAATATACATTAATTATTTGCGAACTTTTTGAATAGTACAAACCGTAGTAAGAGCGATTCCTAGCACAGCAAGAGTTACACCTAAAGCGATTCCTTCTTCATCTGTCAAAGGCTGCGGCGGAATATCGGAGACATAATACAAGCCTCCCCCTGCTATTTTTTTTAGCTCATCTTCGGGCAAAAGCTCTGCTTGTTTTTTAGATTTTAATAACCCCTGATATTCTTCTTTTGAAAATTCTATTCCGTATTTCTTGAATAATTCCAAACATTTTTCCTCATCGTTTATTACACTGCTAAGTTCTTGCATGAATTTAGGATTTTGAGTAAGTTCTTTAGCTTTTTCGGTAGACAAATTCACTTTTACCACATCCTTATAATAAAATTATGTATTTTATTATAATATTTTGATAAAATATGTCAATAGTTAATAAAATTAAAACGAACTAATTTTTCTCAATGGATTTTACCAAACTTTTAAAATGGTTTCCTCTTTCTTCGAAATCTTTATATAAATCAAAACTCGCACACGCAGGTGACATCGCCACTATATCGCCGGGAGAAGAAATATTTGATGCGGTTTCTACGGCTTGTTGCATGGAATTCACTTTAATTATTTTGGGGTTGTTTTCTTTATAATTTTTTGATTTTAAAATTTCTGCTTCTATTTTATCCGAAGTTTTTCCCAATAATATGAGCGACGAAACTTTATCTGTAATTTTTTCAGCGAGAGAATCAAAAGGTATGTTTTTATCATATCCTCCTGCTATTAATATTATTTTTTTATCAAAAAGAGATAGTACTCCTTTAATTGTTCGATTTGGAGTTGACGCTATCGAATCGTTGTAGTAGGTAACTCCGTTTATTTTTTCTACGAACTCGATTCTGTGTTCAACTCCGAAAAAAGAATTTGCAGTTTCTTTTATTTTTTCAGGTGAAACAAAATCCGATACCGCCGCAATGGCAGCCATGTAATTTTCTATGTTGTGATAACCCGGAATTTTTATTTCCGATGTATTAATAATGATTTTATCGGTTTTGCCGTCAGACATTACTATATTGCCGGAATCATCGAGCCAAACGCCGTTTTCTAATTTATTTAAACGACTGAAAAATATTGTCTTTGCCCGAGTTATATCTTTCATTTTTCGAGTTTCGGGATTGTCAAAGTTTAGTACTGCCTTTGAAAATGCATTTTGGTGCAAAAGTATTTGTTTTTTTGCATTTATATATTCTGCCATGTCTTTGTGAACGTCCAAATGATTAGGGGAAATATTTGTAACGACTGCTATTTCGGGACTTCTTCTCATGGATATAAGCTGAAAACTTGATAATTCCACGACTGCAATATCACTTTTTTTCATTTTCGGTACTTTAGTTAAAAGCGGAGAACCGATATTTCCTCCTAAATGGGTTGTTATACCTTCTGATTTCAACATTTTATAAATGAGTGTTGAAACTGTTGTTTTGCCGTCGCTGCCTGTAATTCCTATTATTGGGCAGGGGCAGACATCAAAAAATATTTCCATTTCGGAAGTAATTATGGCTCCTTTTTCTGCTGCTTCCAAAAGTTTGTCGCAAAAAAAGTTCATTCCGGGAGTTCTTATTATCACATCATTTTTTTCTTGCCATACGCTTTCATCGTGAAGGCGTAAATCTATAAATTTATTTTCTTTGAGCTGTTTTACAAGTTTTGCGTCTAAATTGCACTCCTGTTTTGAATCATATACCTTCACATGTATATTTTTTTGAGTAAGAGAATCTATAAATGGAAGATTACTTCTTCCTATACCGCAGAACATAATTTTTTTATTTCTTATATTTTCAATAAATTCATCGTAATTTTTGTACACAACTTTCTCCTCGTTTGAATTATATGGTTTAAAACTATTCTACAATTTAATTTTCGGTATGTCTACGAAATTTTAATCAAACAATTATACGGTTATATATTTGGTTTGAACATATCCTAAATTTCCGTTTTCGCCTATAAGATACCAGTCTTCCCATTGGCTTACTATTTTAACTTTTGTGTTTGCGGGCAAACTGTCTGTAATTTGTGACGTTTCGGAAGGACGTTGCCTTAAAGTTATGTCGTTGTTGGTCATGCCTATATTTGTTTTTTTGCTCGAAACAAACGGAAGTCCAAAATATTCCGAAAGTGACATCACTACGCTTTTGGCTATGTTTTCGGTGTTTTTGCGAATCCATTCAATGTCTTCGTCGTTGTTTTCAAAACCAAGTCCTATGGTCACAGTTGGAATTTCTGAATTCTCGTTATTTTCGTTTATGTTTTCAGAAATCATTTTTACGTTTACAGAATCATAATATATGTTTCCCAAATTTTTGCTGAGTATTGTTGCGAGGCGTTTTGATTCGGGATTGCCCGGAGTGAAAAAAATATATATTCCTCGGGTGTCGGCAGGGATTATATTTGACTCGGAATTTTCCGTAAATATGATTTTTACACTTTCAGAATTTTTTTGTGGAACTTGATTTTCTTCCAAATAACTTATTCCGCTTAGATTCAAGCATTCATTTATTTCGTTTATTATTAACTTCAAATAATATTCATAATTTCCACTAACATTTCGCGTTTCTGTACAAGCTGTAGACACTGTGAATCACTCCGTTTTAATTATTTGATTTTTTCCCATTTAGAAAAAAATTTTGCGGCAGGCACGCCCGGCAGGCGTAAAAATCGTCCCAGTCCGAATAAGCAGTTAGGGTCTTTTGTTATTTTATTTACCCGACTTTCACACATAAAAGTAGATTTAAATCCCAGTGATTTTATAACGTCTTCTGAGCATTTGCTGCATGCTCCGAAAGGGTAGAAGAAAGCTGTAGGTTTGATTCCTGTTTTTTCATATATTAAATTTTGAGCTTTTTCCAAATCTTTGGAGAGTTTCTTTTTGTAAATTTCCTGCGATTCACCGTCCATCTTAGTGCATCCTATTCTCGGCTTTTTTGCTGAGTGCATATTGTAAGTATGATTTTGAATTTCCACATTTCCCGATTTGGACATTTCAGCAATTTTTTCCCAGTTTGCATAAGCGTATTCGGGTGATTCGTCTTTTACTTCCGAATATCTGTCAGCTTCTCTTGCTATAGGTGAAAAAACGAATTTTGCATTATATTTTTTTGCAAGGGGAAATGCGTAAAGATAATTGTTGTAAGCGCCGTCGTCAAGTGTAAGCAGTATCGGTTTTTTAGGCAGTTCTTTTTTGTTTTCGGTGTATTCAATCAAATCATTTACGGTAATGGTTGTGTATCCGTTTGCGTTTATGTATTTGAGGTCGTCTTCAAAATCTTTTTCCGAAACTATAAATTTATTGTTTTTCGGATTTTTTAATACCATGTGGTACATTATTACGGGTAATTTTATATAGTTTTCAGATTCTTGAGACACGGAAGTTTTCTGCGAGTTAAACGAAATACCAAATAAAAAAATTGCTGAAAATATAACTGCGAAAACTGATAAAATAAATTTATTTTTCATCTTTTTTTTAATATAAAAATTTATATGCATAACTATTCCTCTAACCAAATGTGTTTTTCTTTTAATAATATGGATGAACGTGATTGGTTATTACGAATTTAAAAAAATCTATTGACACCGCTTTAAAAATGATGTAGACTGATAAATGCTGTAAAGATAATTTGTTGACAGCTAAAACCTGAAGGAAAACGTGAATGTATGGATAAAAAAGTTAAAATTCCGATTCTTTTAGATATATATGGCAGTCTTTTGCCTGAAACGCAGTACTATTATGTTGATGCATACTATAATTTTGATTTATCTCTTTCAGAGATAGCAGATAACGTTGGTAAAACCCGTCAAGGAGTATGCGAATCCATAAAGAGAGCGGAAACTTTTTTACTTGAAACCGAAAGTAAGCTTCACTTTTTTGAGAAAAACGATTTGTTGAAAAAAGATTTAATTTCTCTTGATAAAGCTGCCAGAGACTTAGAAGATACAATGGTTAAGTGCGGCGTTACATATCCGAAAGAAAAGCTTAGATATATTTTTGACATATTAAATAAGTACATACACGACTGATATTAATTTGAGTGTGAATTTGAAAGCAGGGTGATACTTTGGCGTTTGAAAATCTTTCCGAAAAAATTTCAGCTGCATTTAAAAAGCTGAAATCAAAAGGAAAATTGACTGAAAACGATGTAAAAAGTTCCATGAGAGAAGTACGATTGGCATTGTTGGAAGCCGATGTAAATTACAAAGTCGCAAAAGATTTCACGAATAAAGTAATCGAAAGAGCCGTAGGCGCTCAGGTTATGGAGAGCTTGACTCCCGCGCAAATGGTAGTGAAAATAGTAAACGAAGAACTTGTAAATTTAATGGGCGAAGAGAAAAACCAAGTTAAGTTTTCGTCAAAACCACCTACCGTTATTTTGATGTGCGGTTTGCAAGGTTCGGGAAAAACTACTCACTGTGCAAAGCTTGCTTTTAAATTCAAAAAGCAAGGTCACAGGCCTCTTTTGGTTGCATGCGATGTTTATCGTCCCGCTGCAATTAAGCAACTTCAGATTTTAGGCAAGCAGATTGGCGTAGAAGTTTTTGAACTTGGAAATAAAAATCCCGCTGATATTTCTCGTGAAGCAATTTCATATGCTAAAGACCACGGCAATGACGTTATAATTGTTGACACTGCGGGACGTTTGCATATTGATGAAGATTTAATGGATGAATTAAAAGAACTCAAATCTGTTTTGAATCCGCAAGAAGTTTTGCTGGTAGTGGACGCAATGACAGGACAAGATGCAGTTAACGTTGCAAAGTCTTTTAATGATTTGCTTGATATCACGGGCGTTATTTTAACAAAGCTTGACGGCGATACAAGAGGCGGAGCGGCACTTTCGGTAAAGGCGATAACAGGAAAACCCATAAAGTTCATAGGCACAGGTGAAAAACCGGAAAATTTAGAAGATTTTCATCCTGATAGAATGGCTTCAAGAATTTTGGGCATGGGTGATGTTTTAACTTTAATCGAAGACGCAGCGGCCAATTTTGACAAAAAAGAAGCCGAAAAAATGGCTCAAAAGCTTCAGAAAAACAGTTTTGATTTGAATGATTTAAAAAATCAAATGCTTCAAATTAAGAAAATGGGACCGCTTAAATCTATTCTGACAAAATTACCCGGTATGGATAAACAGCTCAAAGACGTGGATATAGATGACAGAATAATGGACAGAACTTATTCTATAATCTTATCTATGACCGAAGAAGAAAGAAAAAAACCATCCGTAATAAATCCTTCCCGAAAGAAAAGAATTGCTAAGGGAAGTGGCGTTAAAGTGGAGGATGTAAATAAACTTTTGAAACAATTTGAGCAGATGCAAAAAGTAATGAAGAGATTTAAAAAAGGTATCCCAGGATTTAGATTTCCTAAATTTTTTAAATAGTTTATATGTTTTATAACTTAAATATATAAAAATAAATAATATTTTAATTTTTTGGAGGAAAACATCAATGGCAGTAAAAATAAGACTTCGCAGAATGGGTGCAAAAAAGAAACCTTTTTACAGAGTAGTAGTTGCAGATTCAAGAGCACCTCGTGACGGAAAATGCATAGAAGAAGTAGGTTATTTCAATCCCATGGTAGAGCCCAATGAAATAAAATTGGATATGGAAAAGACAAAAAAATGGATTTCCAACGGTGCTCAACCAACTGAAAGAGTAAAAGCCATAATAAATGAATGCGGAGATAATTCCAAATAAGTATTTTGAATTCTGAAGGGGAAATTTTATGGATGATTCGATTGAAAATTTGTTAAAGGTCATTGTCTGTAGGCTTGTCACAGATCCCCAAGCAGTCAGAATTGGAAAAGATGATTCTGCTCGGGATGGATTAGTGGTTTATCGTGTTGTAGTAACCGATAAAGATATGGGCAGAGTTATAGGCAAACAAGGACGTATAGCTAAATCTATACGCAGTATAGTCAGAGCGGCAGCGATTAAGAATGACCTTAGAGCTGCTATGGAAATAGGGTAACAATAAACACGGTAAATGCGTCCGAATGTATTTTTGTCGGACGCATTATCTGTCGATTTTTATGGGTGAATGAGATGAAAAAAGAGTACTTTTGTGTCGGACGAGTAGTTGGTTCAAGGGGCATAAACGGTGAAATAAAGATAGAACCTTGGTGCGATTTCCCAGAAGATTTTTATGATATTCGGAATTTATATTTTGATGTTAAAGATGAACCTATTGATGTACTTAATATAAGGGTTCATAAATCTCAAGTTTTGATAAAAATAAAAGACATAAATGATAAAAATTCTGCGGAAAAACTTCGCGGAAAATGCGTTTACGCTTATAAAAAAGATATTCCGCTGGAAGAGGGAAGATATTTTATTGAAGAATTAAAGGGATGTGCAGTTTTTAATTCTAAAAGCAAAAAACTTTTAGGAGAGCTCAAGGACGTTTTTAATACCGGAGCAAATGATATTTATGTCATTGAAAGTTTGGACAAAAAAGAATATCTTGTTCCTGTTATTGACGGAACAGTAGAAGACATAGATATTGAACTTCAAAAAATTTTAATAAATCCTATCAGAGGAATTTTTGATGAGTAATATTCAAATTGACATTATGACTTTGTTTCCTGAGATGTGCGAAGCATTTTTGTCTCAAAGTATTATCGGGAGAGCAAGAAAAAACGGATATTTAGACATTCAATGTCACCAAATAAGAGATTTTGCATATGATAAACACAGGCGAGTGGATGATACTCCGTACGGAGGCGGTAAGGGAATGGTTATGAAAGCCGAACCTATTTTTCTGTGTTTTGAACATATTTGCAATTTGAGAAATACTCGTCCGAAAGTTGTATATATGTCGCCTAAAGGAAGAGTTTTTAATCAAAATATTGCAAAGGAATTTAAAAATTATTCAAATTTGGCAATCCTGTGTGGGCATTATGAAGGCGTTGACGAAAGAATTTTAGAAGAAATAGTCGATGAACAAATTTCCATAGGTGATTATGTTTTAACAGGGGGAGAACTTCCTGCACTGGTTTTTACCGATGCTATTTCAAGAATGATTCCGGGCGTGCTTTCAGACGATATATGTTTTGAGGACGAAAGTCATTATAGTGGTACGCTTGAGTATCCTCAGTACACAAAACCTTACGAATGGCATGAAAAAAAGGTGCCTGATGTACTTATTTCAGGGCACCATGCAAATATTGAAAAATGGAAAAAAGAAATGTCTCTAAACGAAACAAAAAAGTATAGACCTGACCTTATAAAGCCTGTTTGATAGCGTTTACAAAATTCTTGTTAATAAATTAAATGTAAATTTTGTACAAAAAGGTAATTTGTTTTTAGCATGTTATACAATCTAATAAAGCTAATTAAGGCCCTAATATACAATGATTATAAAAAAACTTTTTTTAATTGACTAAAATGATAACTGTGGTATAATATATTCACATCAATAAGTACATTTTATAAATGTTAACAGTAAAGATTTTAAAGTAAGTAAAGGAGAGAAATATTATGTACGTTAAAGAAGTAGTAGTTCAAAATCAGGTGGGACTCTTTGCCAGGCCGGCGACTTACTTTATTCAGAAAGCAAATGAGTTTCAATCGTCTATCTGGATTGAAAAAGATGAGAGAAGAGTAAATGCCAAGAGTTTGTTAGGGGTACTTTCGCTCGGGATTGTAGGAGGTACGAGTATTAAGATAATTGCTGACGGTATAGACGAAGAACAAGCCGTAAATCAGTTGGTAAATCTCGTTGATTCCGGTTTTTCAGTAGATTCCGAATCAGTACCTGGAGCATCAACTTCATCGCAATCGGATTTAAATTCGGAATCAACATTTGACGGAGAACAAAAGTTTTTTTAAACGATGATTGACTAAAGTGTTTTTGCAACGGATTTTCCAGAATTTTTAAGTATCGAATTTTCTTCTAAAAATCCCCTTACCATTGATGTGGGGTAAACCGAAGAATTTCTTCCGATTATTGTTCCTGGATTCAGCACTGCGTTGCAACCTATTTCAACAAAATCACTGACTATAGCACCGAATTTTCTAAGTTCGGTGTCTATTTTTTTATCTTTAAATTTAACCGAAACATTAGATTTATCGGATTTTACATTTGAAATTATTGAACCTGCACCCATGTGAGAGCGGTAACCCATAACTGAATCTCCTACATAATTAAAATGAGGAATTTGAACATTATTGAATATTACTGAATTTTTTACTTCGGTTGAATTACCTACAACGCAATTTTTCCCTATTATCGCACTTCCACGTATAAAAGCACAGTGACGAACTTCTGTGTTTTCTTCGATTATAGTAGGACCTTGTATGCACACAGTAGGGGAAACGTATGCATTTTTGGATATCCACACATTTTCTTTTACTTCGTCAAATTTTGAAGGAGACAAATTTTTTCCGATTTCTATAATATAGTTTTTTATTAAAGGAAGCACTTCCCAAGGATAATAAATTCCTTCGAATAATTTTTCAGCTGACGTTTGTGATAAATCCAAAAAATTTTTGTAAAAAAGAGAATTTTCTTTCATAAATAATAGGCAATTAAATCTTTAGAATACTAAAAATTTAATTGCTTCCTCCTCGATATTATATTAAATTAATCTTTTATCTGCGCCATGGGGAAAACAATGGTAAACTCTGTACTTTCACCCAACCTGCTCTTTACGTTTATACTGCCGTTGTAAGATTCGACAATATCTTTTGCTATTGCAAGTCCGAGTCCCGAGCCTTCGATACCAAGTTCTCGGGAATTTTTGGAACGATAATATTTATTGAAAATTTTATCGAGTTCATCCTCAGGTATTCCCATTCCCGTATCCTTTATATCAACGACTACAGTATCCGACTCTTCCTGAACATTTATAAATATTTTACCTTTTTCTTTATTATACTTAATTGCGTTTTCTATTATGTTGGTAAGTATTCTTGCTACTTTGACTTCGGGCATAGAAACATATATGTTTTTAGCATTTACGTTAATATCAATATTTATATTGTTCTTTTCCGCCAGAGGAGCCAGCGACTTTACGTACTTATTAATTTCTATATTAATATTACACACATCGCCGGCCGTACTTTTCGGTTGTTCAACAGGGTGCTGAGACGTGTAAAGTATATCGTTAACCATTTTAAGTAATCGATTGGATTCAGAGGCGATAATATCATAAAATTCTTGTGTGGTTTTTTCGTCATGAGAATTTTTTTTCAAGAGCTCTATAAACCCTATTATGGATGTAATAGGTGTTTTTAAATCATGCACTATGCTCTTTATATTTGTAATGTTTATATTTTCATTCATAGTATTTGAGCCGCAAAACCAAGCTCATTTCGCCTCCTTATAGATTAAATTTCGTCTTCAGACGCAAACCTGTAACCTACGCCTCTTACGGTTAAAATGTATTTCGGATTTTCCGATTCATCTTCTATTTTCTGACGAAGATATCTTATATGAACGTCAACTGTTCTTGCGTCTCCGCAGAATTCAACATCCCAAACTTTTTCCATAAGCTGGTCTCTGTTTAAAACTCTTCCTTTGCTGAGCATTAAAGATGTAAGCAAATCAAATTCTTTCATGGTAAGGTCTATTAATTTGCCGTTTTTCATAACGGTACGTCTTGCTAAGTTTACTGTTATTTCTCCGCAAGTAACGATATCGTTATTTGGATTGGATATGTTAGAATAATCTTTTCTTCTAAGTACTGCTTTTACTCTTGCACAGAGCTCTTTCAAACTGAAGGGTTTTGTTACATAATCGTCTGCTCCCATTTCAAGTCCGAGAACACAGTCAACTTCGTCGTTGCGAGCTGTAAGCAATATAATCGGAATTGTACGGGTTTCTTTGTCAAGTTTAAGCCTTCCGCATATGCTCAAACCGTCCGGTGCGGGCATAACCCAGTCCAAAATAATTGCGTCGGGTACGCGGCGCTGAATAGCTTTTAAAAGTTCGTCTCCGCCGGAAAATTCCTGAGTTTCGAATCCGTACTCTTTCAAAGCCAAAGCTGCAAGCTTACGAATGTTGGGTTCATCGTCTACTACGTAAATAAGTTCTGTTCCTGTTTCTGACATGTTTAAATGCACTCTCCTGATAAAAATTAGAAATTAAAAAATAAGTTAAAATTCATTAACTGGTGTATTAAACTAGGAAAACCGCTTAATGGAAGCGTAATTTTTTAATACGAAGTATATTATAGTACAAATTTAAAATAAAAACAAATAAGTTAAAAATATTTGTCTTTAATACGTAACTTTGTCGATTTATGACCTATAAACAAAGTTGCGCATAAGTTTCTTTGTACGAAATCAACAATACACTTTCTTGAAATTGGAAAAACAGTTCCAAAAAATCCGTATTTCACATGCGTTAAAAACCAGTTTGAAATAAATATAAATTTTAATTATTTTAAGTATATCATTAATAGCAGGTTATATACAACTGTTTTTAATATTTTTTATGACGAAAATTAAATAAAAAATTTATTTCATATTCCTATTGACATTTATAATATAATGTATTACAATATAAAACATAAGGAAATGACGCAGAATGGAGCAGCCTGGTAGCTCGTCGGGCTCATAACCCGAAGGTCGGTGGTTCAAATCCACCTTCTGCAACCAAAATATGATCACTCATTTTGTCCGTATCGGTGAGAATGGGTGATTTTTTTATACACAAAAAGAGAATCAGACATTATTGTTTGATTCTCTCTTTGCGTTTGTTTTATTTAAGCTTTTTACCGTCAAGCTCTGCTGCTGTCAAAGTGCCATCCTCGTTATACCACATTCTGTACTCGCTTTTAACTTCATTTCCCATAGAATTTTTATACTTTAAATTTCCTGTTTCATAATATCCTCCCCTGATATTTTGAACGTCATAGGAGAAGAACGGAAAACTTACTGTTGCGGGATAAGGCAGTAATTGTGCATAAGATTCTCTTGCTTTTATCATTGCTTCACGTGATTTGGCGGATTTTTCTTCTTCGGTTTCTTTTTTTGCCGAAACAAGCCATTTAGCATCTTGCTCTATGACATTCATATTTTTGGAGTAAACAATATGCGAAACGGTATCTTTTTTTATTGTAATATCACCGGTGAATGTTTCTCCTTTTTTGGCGGCAATTTTAATATACGGTTCAGAATAAAGTATTCGTTTTCCTGACGTATTATATACTATAAAGGCACTTGTATCTGTTTTGTAATCCTTATCACTTTTATTTTCTATTTTTATTTTGACTTTTTTTACTTTATCTGAATCTTTAACAGATTCAACCGTTATTAAAACTCCGTTTTCGTTATATGATTGCCCTAAAGACAAATTCATAGGGTCTGTTTCTTGTTGAGTTTTATTTTGTGAATCTTCTGAAACAGTTTCTTGCGATGAAGAATTATCTTTTTTTGAAGTTTCGCTGTCGCAGCCTACGCATGTAAGGGATATCAATCCTATCATTAGCAATATAGAAAACTTATTCATTATTTTTCCTCCTTTATTTTCTGATTTTTACAACTATGTAACCCAATTATCTACATTTTTTTCGAATACGATAGACCTCCTTTCTTTTGTAATAAGTTTGAGTGTAGAAAATAATCATCTCCTTTGCATAAAATTAAGAGTCAAAACATACTATAGTTTATATATGTTTAGTATACTATATCACTTTGAATAATAATTTGCAACTACATATCATAATTTATATAGGTGATTTTTACATGAGTAATTATAGTGTAGGAAAAAGGATACGAGAAATAAGATTAAAAAAGCATTTTTCCCAAGAGCAAATTGCTTTGCGAGCAGGAATTACTCCTGCTTATTTGGGACAAATAGAAAGAGAAGAAAAAAATCCAACAGTAAAGTTAGTGGAAAAAATTTCAAACGCTTTGGATATATCTTTGTCAGAACTTTTCAGTAATCAAGAAAATCTAGTCAATCGTACCGATAGCATCGAGGAAAATATAATTTTTGAAATAAGAGAGTTGTCGGAAAAAGAAAGATCTGAAATTTTGAATATTATTAAACATGTTATCAAATTTAAAAAAAGTTAAATCAGAGCAGTTAAATCCATAAGCTTTGTGCTTGTGGGTAATTTTTTGTTATAAAGATTTTTGAATTGAAGTTCAATTTTAAGAATTTTTTTAAAATTAAATTTCTTGAATAACTTTTTTTAAAGTGGCAGTATATAGGTGAAAAGATTTTAGATAATTTTATAAATATCAGGATTTTTTTGAAATATCCAATTTGAAAGGAAATAAATAATGAAAAATTTTTCTGAAATAATAATTGCTTCACGTAACATAAATAAAATAAATCACATAAAGAACAGTTTGAATAAATTAGGAATACAAACAAAAAGCATGCTTGATTTTGATATGGAAGATCCAGAAGAAAACGGCGCAAACTATAAAGAAAACGCTTTGATTAAAGCTGAAAATGTGTTTTCTAGGTATAACGTTCCTGTTTTGGCTGATGATTCAGGTTTTGAAATAGAATGTCTTAAAGGTTTTCCGGGTACTGTTTCCGCAAGATTTGCTTCTGCCTGCGGAAGTTACGACGAAGCATTTAGAATTTTAAATTCGTGTATTTCGGTAAATAAAAAATCCTCATTTACAACTGTTATAGCACTTATTTATCATGATAAAGGTCAAAAAGTTCAAAAATTATTTGAAGGGAAAATAACCGGCACGTTTGTTTATCCCGGAAGAGGCGTTAACGGATTCGGGTATTGCCCTTGTTTTGTCCCTGACGGATATAGTCAAACCTTATCGGAAATGTCTGATGAAAAACGTATGGAATTTAATCACAGAGCAATAGCACTTGAAAAACTCTGCGATTTTTTAAAAATGTAATTTTAAGTTGTTTTTTATAAAAAAGAAAAAGGGTAGATAATGCTTGAGATTTATCTACTTTTTTGTACAAAAAAATTCACCCACTAAGTTTGTGGATGAAATTTAAAATTTTATATCAAATTTGTCTTATCAATACACATTAATATTCTTTTAAGTTCACCAAGATCTTTGGTTTTAGTCGTGCTCAAACCAATAAATTTATGACGAAAAACGTATGGGATTGAAAAACTCTGCGATTTTTTAAAAATGTAATTTTAAGTTGTTTTTTATAAAAAAGAAAAAGGGTAGATAACGCTTGAGCTTTATCTACTTTTTTGTATAAAAAATTCATCCACTAAATTTGTGGATGAATTTTAAAATTGTATAATAAATTTGGTTATTAATAAACATTAAACATTCTTTGAAGTTCACCAAGGTCTTTGGTTTTAGTCATACCCAATGCCAATAAAATTCTTGCCTTTTGCGGAGAAAGATTGCCCGAATAAATTCCTCTTGAATGTACTTCGGAATCTTCATGAGTTATAAGTCCATTGGATATTCTCGAAGCTCTTACGACGGGTATGCCCGACTTAAGAAGTTTTTCTATTTCATTATCCCACTGTATGCTGCTTCCGCCGCTTCCTGCTCCTGCGAGAATTACTCCGTCGCAATTTTCGGATACATATTTGAGTAAATCCAAACCTGCATCAACATAAAACATCAATATTTCGACTTTAGGAAGGTTTTTGATTTCTGAGATGTCAAACTCAGTATTCAAGGTGTGTTTTTTTGTTGACTCATTATAAAAGAAAACCTTGTTGTCACGCATATAGCCAAAAGCTCCAAAATCTTTGTGACTGAAAGCATCGGTTCTGAATGTGTTTATTTTGCAGATATCACGGGCTCCGTATATTTCATCGGAAAATGCAATCAAAACTCCTTTTCCTACAGATTCATCGTTAGCTGCGAGAGCAACTGCTTGGTAAAGATTGAATGGGCCATCCGGGCTTATTGCGGTGCTCGGTCTCATTGAACCTGTTATTACAACAGGTTTATCTGTTTTAACGGTGAGATTTAAAAAATAAGCCGTTTCTTCCAATGTATCTGTTCCGTGAGTGATTACAAAACCGTCTGTGTTTTCGTTTTTGGCAGCGTCATTGATATAGTTTGCGAGAGTCATTAAATTATCCCAACTCATGTCGCAACTGTCTACGCTGAAAAGATTTTCGGATTTTAAATTTGCAAGTGAATCGAGTCCTGGTATTCCTGATACAAGTTGATCAACTTCTATTTGTGCGGACGTATAAGATGAAGTAACTCCTTCTTCGCCTGTTCCCGCTATCGTTCCTCCCGTTCCGATAATTGTGATGGTTTTTTTGTTTGTTTTTGTTTCAATACTTTGCATCCATATTCTCCTAAAATAATGTAGTAGGTATGTATTTTTAGTGCAATAATAAACTCTTGGCATTATAGTACATTAAATTTAATTTTAAATCAATACATAAAATAAAAATAATTATTATGTCGAAAAAATATTATTTTGAATATTTTGTGAATAAAATCAATTTATATTGATATAACCTTTCAAATAAGTGTAACAATCAAAATGATTAGTGATATAATATTAATGTTAAAAAACATTGGAATATGTTTGTTTAATAAATTCGGCAATATTTTTTAAGGTGGTATTTTTTATGGAAAAAATCAATGTAGGAATAATTTTTGGAGGAAAATCTTCCGAACACGAAGTTTCTGAAGTTTCTGCTCAGGCAATTATCAATAATATTTCAAAGGATAAATACAATTTACATTTGATAGGAATTACAAAACAAGGCGAGTGGTTTTTGCTTACCGATGGTTATGACACGGTAGGCAGCGGAGAATGGGAAAAAAGTTCTTCAAAAAAAAGAGCTTTCATATCGCCTGATTCCAAAGTGAAAGGCCTTATGGCCCAAATTAAAGACGGGAATTTTGAAAAAATAAGTCTTGATGCTGTTATACCTGTTCTCCATGGAAAAAACGGCGAAGACGGCACTGCTCAAGGACTTTTGGAGCTTTCAGGAATACCGTTTGTCGGGTGTGATACACTTGCTTCGGCAGCATGCATGGATAAAGTAATTACGAACTGTGTTTTATCGTACAACGGAATAAACAAACCTGCATTTTATTGGTTTTATTCCCATGAGTTTGAAAATAACGCCGATAAAATTATTGAAGAAACCGAAAAGATAATAAAAAAATATCCTATGTTTGTAAAGCCCGCAAACGCAGGGTCGTCTGTCGGAGTCAGTAAAGCAAATAATAGAGAAGAATTAATAAAAGGAATAAAAATTGCCGCACGTGAAGACAAAAAAATACTGATAGAAGAAGGAATCGTGGGAAAAGAAGTTGAATGTGCTGTTCTCGGAAACGAAAACCCAATACCTTCCGTTGTCGGAGAGATAGATTCCTCAAGTGGATTTTATGATTACGAAGCCAAGTATGTAAATGATTCATCACAATTGTTTATTCCTGCAAGAATATCAGAAAAAATTTCGGACGAAATTCGCAAAACAGCTGTGGAAGCTTACAGAATAATGGGATGCAGCGGACTTTCACGAGTTGACTTTTTTGTAGAAAGCGATACGAATAAAGTTTTTCTCAATGAAATAAACACTTTCCCGGGATTTACGGATATCAGCATGTATCCAAAGCTAATGAAAGAAATCGGAATTGATTTTTCTGACCTTATAGATAAATTTATAGATTTGGCAATAGAAAGAAAAAAATCCTTTGAGAGGAGTTGAAAAAATTGGAATTATCAAAAGAAGCTTTTGGTTTAGAAGAAAATAATAAATTTCCCATAGGGATTTTTGATTCAGGATTGGGCGGTCTTACGGTTTTAAAAGAAATGAAGCGAATTATGCCTAACGAAAATTATGTGTATTTCGGTGATACCGCCCGAGTTCCTTACGGTGCCAAAAGCGGGGAAGAGATAGAAAATTGCACTCGTCAGGATATTAATTTTTTAAATACTTTTTCTCCGAAAGTTTTGGTTGCGGCGTGCGGTACGGTAAGCTCTTATTTAAGCGGTAAGAGTTTTGATTATTCGTGCGAGATTATAGGCGTTGTAAAACCGACCTGCGTTGCCGCTGCAGCTGCTACCAAAAACGGCAGGGTTGGTATAATGTGTACGGAAGCAACCCTAAAAAGTGCTTCATATGAAAAATGCCTTCTTGGAATAAATCCGGGTCTTATAATTTACTCTCAAAAATGTCCTAAACTTGTTGAAATTATTGAAAGTGGAATTATATCGGAAAAAGACGATACGCTTTGCCATGCAGTAGAAGAGTATTTGAATTTTTTAATTATAAATAACGTGGACACCATAATACTTGGCTGTACGCACTATCCAATAATAAAAAAAGCCATTCGTAAAATCGCGGGGAAGTCCGTGAAACTGATTGACTCCGGTGTAGAAACTGCGAAATTTGTAAAAAAATATATTTTAAGCAAAAAATTAAATAAAACTACTTCGGAAAAATGCTATACAAAGTTTTACGTTAGCGGAGACATTAATAAATTTTCAGATACGGCGAAAATATTTTTAAATGAAAAATTAGATAACAACGTTTTCAACGTGAACATAGACGAGTACTAAAAATTAAGTATTGAGGGGTTGTAAAAAATTAAAGAAAATTATTTTATAAATATTGAATCGCTTAGAAAAATAGACGACGATGAAGATAAAATCGAAATAAAAACTTTGGGAGATTTCGAAAAAACAGAAGACGGCTACCGCATAACCTACAAAGAGTACGACAATGAAAATCCCGAAATATATACTTCATGTGTTGTGAAAATCGGCACAGATAACACGGTAAGTTTAATAAAGAGAGGTTCTGTTCAAACCGAGCTTATATTGGAAAAGGACAAGCGTCACCATACTCCTTATCACACGGAGTACGGAATGCTCGTTATAGGGATATATACAAAATGTATTGATTTTTGTTATAATGAAGATAGTGGTAAATTAATTCTTGAATATTCTATAGACATAAATTCTGTGCCGAGCGGAACTAATAGAGTTGTTTTGGATTTCAGGAGAATAAGAAACGAGGAATGAAGTATGTATAACTTGGAAAAAACCATAGATTACATAAAAAAATCTATAAATAAATCTTTGGGAATTTTACTCCAAAAACAGGAAATTTCGGAAAACCCTTCAGTAAACTTTGAAGTAGAAACACCTGCTGACAGAAATCACGGTGATTTATCTTCAAACGTAGCTCTTATGAATGCAAAAATTTTTAAGATGCCACCGAGGAAAGTTGCTGAACTTATTGTTGGAAATTTAGATTTGGAAAACACTGATATTAAGAAAGTAGAAATAGCGGGGCCCGGATTTATTAATTTTTTCTTGAATGAGAAATTCTTTTCAAAAACTTTAAAGGAAATAATTAATAAAGGTTCATCGTACGGAGAAAGCGATTACGGCAAAGGTAAAAAGATAATGGTTGAATTCGTTTCTGCCAATCCTACGGGGCCTATGCACATGGGCAACGCTCGTTTGGGTGCTTTCGGAGACTGCCTTGCTTCTATTTTGCAAAAAACAGGATATAATTCTTACAAAGAATTTTACGTAAACGATGCAGGAAACCAAATAGAAAAGTTCGGATTATCTTTGGATGTAAGATATCGTCAAATATGTAATGGAAAAGACTCGGTACAAATTCCCGAAGAATGCTATCAAGGCGTAGACATCATAGAGCTTGCACGGCAATTTTATGATATTTATTCAGACAGTTTTATTGACAAAGATTACGAAGTAAGAAAAGAAGCACTTGTTAATTTTGCTCTTCCCAAAAACATAAACCGAATGAAAAAAGATATGGAAAAGTACAAAGTTATCTATGATAATTGGTTCCATGAAAGTAAACTTCATAACGACGGTGATGTTAAAAGAGCCGTTGAAATTTTGAAAGAAAAAGGATATACATACGAAAAAGACGGTTCCGTTTGGTATAAATCCACGGAATTCGGTTCGGAAAAAGATGATGTACTCATAAGAAAAAACGGTATACCGACTTATTTTGCCGCCGATATAGCGTATCACTATAATAAATTTGTTACTCGCGGATTTGACATATGCATAGATATTTGGGGAGCGGATCACCATGGACACGTCGAAAGAATGAAAGGCGTTATGGAAGCTATGGGCATAGACCGCAACCGTTTGGAAATAATACTTATTCAAATGGTAAGGCTTATCAAAAACGGCGAAGTCGTACGTATGAGTAAAAGAACCGGAAAAGCTGTTCAGCTTTCCGACCTTATTGACGAAGTCGGAGCGGATTCTGCAAGATTTATATTTAACACTCATGAAGCGGGTTCGTCTATGGACTTTGATATGGATTTGGCAGTAAAAGAAGACGTTCAAAATCCCGTCTATTACGTTAAATACGCATATGCACGTGTTTGCAGTATTTTTAGACAATTTGAAAATGAAAACAAACATTGGTCATCTGACAAAGACATGAATTTAAGTATTTTAACAGATGAATCAGAAAAGAAACTTATTTATTTTATGGCCTCCTATCCTACCGAACTGCTTAACGCTTCAATTAATTACGACCCGACTAAAATAACTCGTTATGTTATTTCGCTCGCGACGCTGTTTCATAAATTTTATTCAAGATGCAAAGTTATATCTGAAGATTCTCAACTTACCGATGCAAGGCTTTGTTTGTGTAAGTGCGTGCAAATTATCATAAAAAATATCTTGGATATGTTTAATATCGAAACTCCTGAAGTTATGG
The DNA here is from genome assembly GCA_902495835.1 of uncultured Oscillospiraceae bacterium. GTDB lineage: Bacteria > Bacillota > Clostridia > Oscillospirales > Acutalibacteraceae > UMGS1491. The sequence continues at coordinate 19,959 of CABUYS010000010.1, forward strand.
AGTAATAACTGAAATTTATTTAAAAGTTTTATTAAAAAAACACCTTTTCCATAAATTGATAGGGAAGGGTGTTTTTCGTTATATTATTAAATTTGTCGCGCTTAATATAATTTATTTAAAAATTAAACTTTATGAGCGAATTTAAGGCTAAAGGGGGTGTGAATTTTTTAATAATTAATTTTTTTCATTTGAGAAAATTGAAAACTGAAAATTTTAAAATTATATGAAAATATAGCACAAAAAATGTAGTACAAACTCGAGTATGAATAGTGAGCGAAAATTTTTTATAATAGATTTCCCCTGCAAAATTTTGTAGGTTAAACAGATACCATTTTTCACATTCAAAGAAATTATTGTATGTAGAAATCCATGCAATAGTTGCGTGGACTATTGTGCTTTAAGCGACATAAAAGGGTATAAAAAATTTTTTTATGTAAAATAGATCACCTAAAGTAAAAATCAAAAAGATAATATTAAAAATAGATTACATAATGGAGTTCACACAATGTTTGTGCCAAAATATGAGTGAAAGACATTTTATGCAGAAAAGAGTTTAAAAATAGGGACAATATCACGAAAATTATGCAAACAGAAATTAGTAGGAGTAAAAATATTTCCTGACCACATACATACGTTATTGTAAATATTTCCAAGAATAAGCGTATCAAGTTTCATCAGTTTGACGATATACGGGAAGTGGGAGGATTTGAAATTTATATATTTAGATCGAGAGTTTTGATACAGGGGAGATATTATATCAATAAAATAGAAAAAGATACAAAGAAATATAAAAAACGGTTGAAACAAAATAAACTATGAAAACAATTAATATTTAATAACATGGATTCATTTATAGATGGCAAGTAACAGATTATATCAGTTTTATTTAGGGGCGTATAGGCTTTGCCTGTTAAAAAAATCCCCTCGGCTAAGCTGAGGGGACTATTTGTATGTAGAAAACCACGCAAAAGCCCGCGTGGTTCAGTAAAGCCTAAGCGATGTAACAAATATAAGAGACAAAAATTTATTTTAAACCGACAATCTGGAAACTGCTAAAGGAAAAAACAGTTTAATGATATTTCAGAGGTTTGTAAACATGAAATTTGCATATAGGAATCGAGAATTTTGGTGCAAAGGTTATTATGTGGACACGGCAGGGAAAAACACGAAAGCGATAAAGGAATACATAAAAAATCAGTTAAAACAAGATCGAGAAAGTGA
>CABUYS010000011.1 GCA_902495835.1 uncultured Oscillospiraceae bacterium
CTAATGAAAACACTAATAACGATAACACTTCTTCCGATTCAGGCTCTAATGGCAGCACCGATAAAGACCCCACGGTTTTTGGTTTTGAATGCAATTATAACGGCAAACTTGATTACAACGGCCGTGAGGTTGAAAGAATGGTGCTTCCTAATGAAAAACTTTACACGACATATGAGGATATATTAGAAGAAAAAGTACCATATTATTATCTGAAGGTAGACGCAGTAGATTTATATAGTGGTGTATCTCTTCCCGGCCAAGGAAAAAGTAGTGCTGTTTTTTATCTTTTAAATAGTTTACGAGCCTCCCAGGGCAAATCTTCAAAAACCTCATATAATCATATTCCGGATCGCAAATTTGCATACTGCACACGTGACGAAAGTAGCGACCCATCATTTTATTGGGATGGTTTTATACTTTTTGACGCCGATTTAAGAACAGATAACAAAGAACGTGTTTGTACAGGCACTCATGTAGTAGAAACAAAGGTAACCTACAGAGGCACTGAAAACGATATGAAAAAAATATTCGGAGTAAAAATAATCGGGCAAACAATGAACGGAGTGGACGAAAGCAGAGTACAAAGGATACACAACGATCCAAATAGGGAAGGATACCCTTTTTATAATGCAGGTAGATCTATGAACGAATATGTTCTTGACAAAAATATTGTTGGTACTCCCATAGTCACATCCAATATGCCAAATAACGACAAATATGTAACGCTTTTGGATTCAGAGTCGTCCGATACACAATTACATTTACATCTGTATAACAATTCTAAAAGCGGACCTTTTAACTCCTCTAGTTTTACAATAAACGACGTAGACCAAACAGTAAAAGTTGAAAAAGTAACGGGCGAAACCACAGACAAAACATACGCCTGCACAGTAAGTACTACAATGAATATTACTTCCACAACAAAGTGGAATGACAAAACAAATCCATTCAAAGATACTGATCTGTATTTAAGCTTTTTTAAAAATTTAAAAATCACTCCAATATTAACCAAAGATGCAAAAATAAATCTTATGGGAGCTCCAACCGACGTTGACTATTATGCAGCAAAAAAAGATAGCAAAAACGAAAATAAATATCAAATGTTGGACAGACTAAATGACGCCGGTCAAACTTCTTTGGAGCTTAATTCTCGAAATTCAACCAACGCAGAAACCCGTTTTATAGTTAAAGTCAAAAAATGTTACGATTTGGATGACGTAGTGGACTACAAAGATATAAAAAATTATATACAAATATTTAAAGATTACGAAGGTGACGCCGACAAACTCGTTACGGTAAACTGCAAAAAACTTGAAAAAAATGATTTTACAGCCGCACCGACAGATATGAACAAGTATTACTATTTTGGATGCACGTTATCAAATGCAAAAACCGAAAATCTCAACGTGCGTGTAACAAATTTAAAAACCAAATATTTTGATGTTAAATGTTCGGAAAACAATTCCATATATACATCTCTTTCACAAGATCAATTCTTCACAAAAAATTTGGCATACGGAGATAACCTTACTTTTTCTATATCTGCAAAACAAGGCTTTAAACCCGAACTTTTAAACATGAGCTTATACGTCGGAGAAAACAACAATAACTTCGTTAATTTTGAAAAAAACACCGGAAAATGGACGCTTCCATCTAATGAAAATAAAACTCAAAAATACGAAAACACCTACAACGGAAGCGAAGTGTATACGGGAGATTTTGAGGAATTAAATGAGTATTTTCAAAATGCTTTCGATTTAATTGAACTGAAATATGACAATGAAAAAACCATAACCGTAACTATTAAAAATATTTCAAATAACATTCAAATATACACTAGAAGAAATCGTGAACAATACAACGTAACCCTTAATTTGCCGCAAGGAATCGACGGCGAATGGCTTAGTCCTTCGCAAAGGAAGTTCTCAAAAAACAGTGAAACTGCCGAAACAAAAGAGGTTCAGGAGGTATATTACCAGCAAAATGTTTCTTTTATCATAAACGCCCAAGAAGAATATGATATAAACTCCATGGAATTAGTTGCAACCGGAGGAACTTCCAAAACAACTTTTAAAGTGGAACTTGTCAACGGAAAATATACCATTTCAAATGTATCCGAACCTCTAACCATAAATTTTGAAAATATATCAAGAAAAAAAATCACAGTATCTTTTACTCAATACGAACAACTGACATTTAAAAGCGAAACCGGACAAACTTTACCAGAAAGAAATGAAGTACTATATAATGACAATTTTAAATTTAAAATAGAATTATCTAAACAGTACTCAAACTCAAAAATAGAAGTATACAGAGAAGACGACCCTGAAAACGCAATTGCTTTAGAAGAAGAATACTATACTTTATCAAATTTACAAAAAGACGTAAAATTATATGTAAAGGGTATCGAACCTAACGAATATACAATTACACTAAAGGGAGATACCAACGCGATTGATTATTACAATCAATTTGAAAATGGCGGACCTTTGGATTCTATCCAAAAAGTACCTTATGGAGAAAATTTTAGCTTTAAAATAATTCCTAAGGAAGGTTATGATATTTCCAATCTCAAAGTGTATGACAAACCCGCTTCAGTAAATTCTCCGCAAGTTCAGGTTTTACCCGTCAACGGAATCTACACACTGGAAAATATAAGCGAAAATCATACAATAACTACTTCAAATCCCGAAAAATCCTTGTGTAAAATAGAATTTCGCACTCTTGAAGGCGCAAGGCTTATGGATAGATCGGGAAACAATATCCAAAGCCAAATAGAGGTAAATTACGGCTCTGATTATTCATTTGAGCTTTCTCTCGACAGTGCTTACAGCAAATCAAATCCTACAGTTACGATAAAAGGAGAAAAAACTCCGATTATCCCTGATTCTAACGGAACTTATACCATTACAAACATAAAAAGCAATCTGATAGTGGAAGTAAGCAACGTTACAAAAAACACTTACACAGCAACGTTTACTCCCACGGAAGGTGTAATTTATAAAAATTCCAAAAACAAACCTTTTACGGAACCTCAAAACGTTGAATATAACGGAAGTTTTTACTTTAAAATTACACTGATGGACGCATATGACCGCTCTGTACCGCTTGTACTCATAAACGGAGAAAAAACATTGTCTGAAAACGGCGGAGTTTACAACCTTGAAAATGTAAGAAGCGATGTTGTCATATCGGTTAAAAACATAAGTAAAAACCCTGAAGAAGTAACCATGGACAATGTAAACAATGTTCCAATTGAAGTTGCCTCCGAAAAAGACGTTGCCGATGTAGTAAAAGCAACCCTTGCATATGATTCTTTAAGCGATGAAGAAAAAGCCAGAGTTACTAATACGTCCGCTCTAAAAAAAGCCCAACAAAAATCCGGTGAATTCAATCATTCCGCTCAGGGAATAAGTATCAGTGGAGTGGACTGGAATATTAAACTGGTAGTTACAAACTGGACGGAAAATGAAGAAAAAATGACAGCTTTTAATGAAAAATTGGAAAGAAGATCATTGCTTTCACTATACGAAATACACCTTGTAGACGTCCTTACCGATAAAAATTACGAAGTTCCGTACGGTCAGAAAATATCCGTAAATATGCCTGCTGTCGATTTGACAGGATATCAAAATGTTGTGGTCGCTCATGAAAAAAACAGCGGAAGTATGGAATATTTGGATGTAAATATAGTTGACAATACCGCTCAATTCCAAACTTCTTCATTTAGCATGTTCGGAATTGCGGCAAAGAAAATTCCAAATTATTTAGAAAATCCTTCAGACTTACAAATTTCCGTTTCGGATTTGGTAGACAGTGAAGAAGAATTGCAATCATTGCTCGGTGAAGGCCTTTCTTCACAACTCGGCGACCTTATGAACCAATCCGAAAATCCTTCGGAAAACAAATCGGAAGATGGCGTATCCTCAGATTCAAACGATACATCTCCCTCCTACTCTTCCGATAACGAAAAATTTGTCGTAAACGGCGTTGACTTCACTAAATTTTACAATTGGGCTTTAGACAATGAATTTCTCCTAGTTATATTAATACTTTTACTCGGCTCTTTGACAATCTGGTTTATTGTTAGATTAAGTCAAAAAAATAAAGAAAAAGAAAAGACAAATAAGTCTTAAGTTTTTGCAGGCAAACTTTAAAAAGTTTGTCTGCTTGCTTTTTAAAAAATTTTAAAAGGAGACGGTAACATGTTAAACTTTTTTAAAAAAATTTTTGTTGTTTTTCTGTCAATAATTTCAATTACATATCATGGTAAAACTTTGGCAGTAGATTCTTCGGATTTCATTCCTTATTGTAAAGAATTATGGAAATTAAGCGCTCAGTACAAAGATAAAGAAACTTTATATGTACTTGATTTTATGATAAATCGTCTTCAAGAAATAATAGTCGGAAAATCCAAAATTTTAAAAGACGTCCCTATTTGTATTCAGATTTATACAATTTTGGTCTTGCCTATAGTAATGCACCCTTTTTTTCAAAAATTTAAAAATCCGGAATTGTTTCCGAAAAAATTAATAGAAGACGGAGAAATATGCAAATTATGCTTAGGAAAAGGTTTGGACGGAAAATATTGGTGCTTTGTTATGGAAAATAGAGGAATATCTCTCAAGAGCTACGATTGATTTTAATGAATTTTTACACATGAAATTTCATAAATTAAAAGTAAAATCATTAGGAGCGTGAGTACACAAATGAGTACCGGCAGATTAGTAATCAACGTTTTCAACGAAACCGTCGGAAGACCGATTCCAAACTCTACTGTAAGAATTTCAAAATCCGGACAATCGGAAAATATAATCGAAGAATTTATTACCAATGATTCAGGCAAATCAGACACGGCAGTTCTCGATGCACCTCCCCCCGAATACTCTATGGAACCAAATTCTCCGAGGCCTTATGATGAGTACGATATAACGGTAATCAATCCTGAATTTGATTCCGTAACAATTCAAAACGTACAAATTTTACCTGACGTTATTGCCGAACAAAATGTTTTTATGAAAAAAACCTCCGACAACAGCACAGCTCAAGATTTTATGATTTCTCCCCACACTCTTTACGGAGAATATCCTCCGAAAATTGCAGAAGACGCAGTAAAAGAATTACCTCCTTCAAGAGGATTTGTAGTTTTAAGTGATGTTGTAGTACCTGAATTTATAGTTGTTCATGACGGCGTGCCCGACGATTCAACCGCTCCTGATTATTGGATACCTTACAAAGATTACATAAAGAACGTTGCAAGCTGCGAAATATACGCAACGTGGCCTGAAGAAGCAATAAAAGCAAATGTCCTTGCTATTATATCTTTCACTCTTAACAGGGTATACACAGAGTGGTACAGGAGCCGAGGTAAAAATTTCACCGTAACGTCTTCTACCGCTTATGATCAAAAATTCGTCTATCAAAGAAATATCTTTCAAGAAATTTCTCGAGTGGTTGACGATATATTTGCTACATATATAACAAAACCTGATATAAAGCAGCCTTTATTCACTCAATATTGCGACGGAAAAAATGTAACTTGTCCTGAATGGCTTTCACAGTGGGGTTCAAAATATCTTGCAGAAAACGGAACGGGTTACATAGACATACTTAGAAGCTATTATGGAACTGAAATATATCTTGATTCCGCAACTCAAGTAACCGGAGTACCGATTTCTTTCCCGGGAAATGCACTTCAGTCGGGCTCTGTCGGAGAATCTGTCAGAGTTATACAAAGGCAATTAAACTCAATTAGCAACAATTATCCTCTTATAAACAAAATAGCGGTAGACGGAGTATTCGGACAAAGCACCGTAGATGCCGTTAAAACATTTCAAGAAATATTTGGATTGTCCCCTAGCGGAATAGTCGATTATGCTACTTGGTACGAAATTTCCAAAGTGTTCACCGCAGTAGAAAGACTGACCTAAGCTCAAGTTAAGACGGCTTTGAGTTATTGACTGCTCTCTTATTTTTATGATATTCTTATGTGTGGTTATTTTTTATTTTCAAAAGTAAATCATCAAAATAAGGAGTTTAACATGCGTAAAGCTGATATAAGCAAATATGGTGATTCATTTAAAAGCAATGATATTTCGTTCAAGAAAAAACAAAGAAGCAAAAAAAAGCGGTGTGTGTCATCACTTTTTAAAATTTTTTGGAATTTTTTTATAAGTATTTTTGTCATAGGCTTTTTGACAAGTGCTTTGGTGTTGGCTTCACTGGTAGTATACAGGTCGACCATACTGGAAAATGACATAGCTCTTAATATAAACGCTTCCAAAATGGCTCTGACAAGCTTTATTTACGTAAACGACGAAAATGGTTCTCCCCAAGAATATCAAAGGGTATATAACTTAGAAAACCGTGTATGGGTGGATTTTCAAGACATTCCTTTAAATATGAAAAACGCAATAATAGCTATTGAAGACAAAAGATTTTATGAACATCACGGAGTGGATTGGCTCAGAACCACAGGTGCTGTGATAAATTTCCTCAAGGGCACTCAAAGTTATGGCGGTTCCACTCTTACACAACAGTTAATCAAAAACACAACCGAAGACAATCAAGTAAGTTTAACACGAAAATTCAGAGAAATTTTAAGAGCTATTGAACTTGAAGAAAGATACTCAAAAGATGAAATACTTGAATGCTATTTGAATATTGTAAACTTCGGGGGAGGAAGCCGAGGCGTTCAGGCAGCTGCCAATCTTTATTTTGATAAAAACATACAAGGCTGTTCTTTAGCACAATGTGCGGCAATTGCGGCGATAACTCAAAATCCTACCGCATACAATCCCATATACCACAAGGAAAACAACAAGGTTAGACGTGAAACCGTACTTGGTGAGATGTACGAGCAGAAAAAAATTTCAAAACAAGAATACGACAACGCAATGGCAGAATCGGCTGATATGACTTTTGCCGAGAGTTCCGATTCAGAGAAAAACAATCGTACATCATCTGTACGCAATTGGTACGTTGAAGCTCTTATAAGAGATGTTGTAAACGATTTATCCGAAAAATACCGTATAGGAAAATCCACAGCCGAAGATATGATATATACGCAAGGTCTTAAAATTTACTGTGCTATGGACACAAAAGCTCAAAGCATTGCCGAAAGTACTCTTAAAGATGCTTCCGTTATGCCAAAAGACCAAAATTTAGAACTCGGATACACCATGATGGACTTTAACGGTAGAATTTTAGCTACCATCGGTTCTAGAAAAGAAAAAACAGGAAATTTGCTTTACGACCGAGCAAATATTGCAAAAAGACAACCCGGTTCCACAATAAAACCTTTGGCAGCCTATACTCCTGTAATAGATTTGGGAATTTACAATTACTCTTCCCTTATTCCTGACGAACCTTTGAGAATAGACAGCGATGGAAACAACACAATCAAAAATTGGCCTGAAAACTGGTATAAAAGTTACAAAGGTAAAGTTACGCTTCAATGGGCAATTGAAAAATCCGCAAATGCTCCTGCGGCTCAAATGGTAAAACTGCTTACTCCGTTCAAAAGTTATGAATTCTTAACCAAAAAACTTGAAATGAACAGCCTTGACGGCAATGATGCAAGATCTCTTTCTGCTCTTGCAACGGGAGGAACACACTACGGAGTTACACCTCGTGAAATTACAGCTGCATTTCAAATATTCGGAAATGGTGGAAAATACAACAAACCTTACACTTATTTCTACGTAACTGATAGAAACGACAAAGTAATACTTGACAATCGTAATAATATCCCGACTCAAGCTATATCTTCCTCAACCGCAACGATAATGAACAGACTTTTAAGAAATGTAATAATCGGTCCTGAAGGAACAGGCCGTTCCGCAAATATATCAAATTGGGATATTATAGGAAAAACAGGTACAACAACCGATGATTTCGACAGTTGGTTTATAGGAATGAGCCCTTACGCCGTGGCAGGAATATGGACAGGTTATGACAATCCGAAACGTATTCGCGAAACAGCGTGTGCAATAAGAATATGGAAAAATATAATGACAAAATATCTTGAAGGGAAACCCAATATAGACTACACTTTCGACAAAGATGTGGTAAGTGCCACGTATTGCAAAACTTCCGGGAATCTTGCAGGGCCTCATTGTCCGGGAGCTACAGGATACTATTTAAGTTCCAACATGCCGAGTGAATGCTCCGGTCACTATGGGCCGTACTTGGAAAGCTTTCCTTTGCCCTCAACCGAAGAAAACGGCAGTGCCGAACCCTCGACCGATTCTTCGGATTCTTCAAATAACTCCGAAACGTTCACAAATGAACACAGCTCGAGGTTAAATGAAACTCAAGAAAGTTTTGAACTTCGTGATACTCAAACTTATTCTCGGCAAAGATAACTTTTGGTTTTTATCATAACCGACTTAATCAGCATAATTTACATTATGTTACTTTTACACCATACTAACTCATTTTGGGAGGCGAATTAATTCCATGAGCCTTATAGTTCAAAAATTTGGCGGAACTTCTGTCGCGGACGCTCATCACCTATTTAATGTCGCAAAAAAAATAACGGATTTATATTCAAAAAACAACGATGTTGTGGTAGTTGTCTCTGCTCAAGGAGACACTACAGACGATCTTTTAAAAAAAGCATACCAAGTAAACTCAACTCCTCCTCTAAGGGAAATGGACGCCTTTTTATCCGCCGGAGAACAAATGTCCGCTGCTCTCTTGGCAATGGCAATTAAAAAATCAGGATTTCCCGCTGTGTCTCTTACAGGATGGCAGGCAGGATTTCAAACTGATTTAAATCACGGAAATGCAGAAATAACAAACATAATAACCGAAAGAATCAAAAAAGAATTAAAAAAGAAAAACATAGTAATAATAGCAGGCTTTCAAGGCATAAATGAAAACAAAGATATAACAACTCTGGGAAGAGGAGGTTCTGACACAAGCGCAGTTGCGGTTTGTGCATATTTAAACGCTGATATATGCAAAATTTATACAGATGTTGACGGCGTTTATACAGCTGATCCCAGAATTGTTCCAAGTGCAAAAAAACTAGAAAGTATATCTTATGAAGAAATGTTTGAGATGTCATGTCTGGGTGCTCAAGTACTTAATGACCGTTCCATTTCAACTGCCAAAAAATACGGCGTTGAAGTTGAAGTACTCTCTAGCATGTCAAACAAAGAATCCGGAACCGTTGTTAAAAATATATACAAAAAATCAATTCACAATATAGCAGGAATTGCAGCTTTAAATAATATTGTCAAAATAACTGTAAGCGATATAGAAAACGCAAAAATCTTTCAAAATAAAATAATTGATGAACTAAAAAAATCAGAAATTACAGTCGACGATTTATTAACTCCAATAGGTCCCTTATCAAAAAATAATTTGGTATTTACTGTTTTTGAAAATCAACTTGAAAAAACTTTGGAAATTTTAGAAAAATTACTTGAAAACAAAAAAAATCAAATCTATTATGAGAAAAACAAATCTAAAATATCTGTCGTAAACATGGAAGAAAATATCAACATAAACATTGCTTCCATAGTATTTGAAACTCTTTCAGAAGCCGAAATAAACATAGAAATGGTTGCCTGCAACAACGAGCGGGTGTCCATAATTGTTGAATCGAGCAATATGCATTCAGCTCTAAACATAATTCACAGCAAACTTTTTGAAGAAGATAATCTATTGTAAAAAATAGGAAATAAATAACTACAGCATATACTTTTTTTCAGCTTTTATGCGAAAAGTATATGCTTATTATATTTTAGCTGAAGGAAGTAAGCAAAATATACTTCAAAAACTACGTGAAATTTTAATTAAAACAATGCCTTTTTTAGTATAATAATGAAGTTTAAGCTATCAAAATAAAGAAAAGCGTTGTTTATGATGCAAAGTTTATCGAATAGTATCTACTTCAAATAAAGCGTATTGAAAATGATAAAATACCTAAAAGTGAAATAATGTTCAAAAAATACTCACATTAAAGTATATATTTGAAAACAGACATTTCCTATCAGAAGTACCTTACGTTAGTGCAGAAGGATTAAATACTGAAACAATACAGAAATATATTAATTGTCAAACTTAAAGCTAAGGAATGTTATACCCTTTAAGAACCGGTAAATAATCATTTCTCTTAATCTTTAACACAGTAATAATCATCTCTCAGCCTAGCCTTGGGGTATTTCTTTAGCGGGAGAAGTGCTGCTTTACTAGCTGCCTCTAAACGAGGATGACAGAACCTGTTTACTTGCTATCCATAAATAAATTTGTACTCATAAATGTTAATTGTTCTCCAAATTCATCTTCTTTATTTTCTAAATATAGCTCCTATTTTTAATCTTTATGGTATTTGCAGTTCCACTTTGTATGTGATAAGCTATTTATATCATTCATTTTGAATGTCCTCCTTTTGATGCTTTCTTTAGCAGTTTCCAGACCGTTATTACATTCTACATCAAAAGGAGTTTTCATTACGTTATTATATCGCTTACGCTATCACTGAACCACGCGGGATTTCGCCTGGTTTTATACATACAAAAACCAGCCATTTTGAAATGGCTGACATTTTATGCCTTTATAAAGTTTTCCATACCACTTTTCTTAGGCGTGGTCATGATTCTTATTATATTTGGTTATAAAATTTCTTTTCCTGTAATTGTAACGCTGACATTCGGAGCAATATCATAATTACATTTTTTAATATAATCGCTCCAATTCGACTCTATTTTTTTAAATTTTTTAGGATTTGAATTTTTTAAAACTCTACCCCAGTCAAAATTATCTATTCCTTTGGAAATACATCTGTTTATAGATTTGCTGCATAAATTCACAAGTTTTTCTGAAAAATTTTTTTGAATCAAACCTTTAATGTTTTCATCAAAGTAAGCATCGAATTTCTTATCAAAAGCAAAAACAGATATGCTTACATCTAAATTGATAGTAAATTTTGCGTTGTCATCGTCAATCGCCGCCTTTAATTTCGGAGAAATCTCGTTTATAGAACAAGTTACTTCCTGCGAAGAATCTAAAGGAACACTGCAAGCACCAAAATCCGTAACTCCTTTTAAAAGCATAAATCCAAGGGCACTATCTGCATCCAAATATTCTTTTAAAACGTCTTTTTTAAATACAGCAACGCCTTTTAAACAAACATTTGTGCCTTCTGACTCCGGCAGCACTTCCAACCACGCCGCATACGGATCTGAAATATTACTTTTTAGGTTTGAAACAAAATGAAGAATATCAGAATTTAAATTTTCAGGAACAAGGTCATGAATATTTTTGGATTTAATGGGTTTACCTTCGGATTTACATTTAAAAATCTCCGATGCGTTTCCTTTTGTAACACACACTTTAACTTTCGGACGAGTTTCGTAGTGACGCACAAAAAAATCCATAAAATTGTCAATTCCGCTCTTTGCAACTTCTTCACCGATTATAACCACTAAATTTTGAGAATAAACAGGTTGTAAATCCGTTTGCTTTGATATGCTTTCCAGAGCTTCAACAAGGGAATTTCCTGATATTTTGAGAGTTTTTATATTAGGCTCTTCTTCCCCTGCGGGGTTTTGAAAATCAAGAGCTTGAACAGTTACCATGTAACTGCTTTTATTATAATCTATTGCTATTCCTTGAACTATCAACTTTTGATGAATTTGTTGCTGCTCTGTGCATGCGGTGAATGTGAAAAATATAAGAGGAAATAAAAATAATAAAATCTTTTTAGTTTTCAATTCTGATTTTCTCCTTTTTTGAAGGCAATTTTTTTAAAACTATAAGTATCAAAGGGATAACAACAGCAAGTATGATCAAGTACACAAAGAAAAAACTCGTTACAAATGGTTCGCGTAAAATTGAAAAATTCTCGTAAAACATCGGGAAAACTGCCATTAACACACTGAAAATTATTATTGAAATTTTTCTGTACTTTTCCCCCATTATATTTTTAATTCCTTCCCCCGCCAAAAGCAAAAACAGCGACAGTTTTAAAAATATTCCCGACATCCATATTCCTAAATAAATGACATCCAAATGCCTGAAAGAACCAAATTTTCCTATTCCTGCGGCTGTGTAAACAGGGAAAAGCTGCGTAGATGCAAAATCGCCCATAGTTCCCGTAATAAGCAAAATAATTATAACAAATACGGTATAAACCCCTACGTTCCACCAAATTATACCTTTGCGGTGATTCCCCCGAGCCAATGGAAAAAGAACGGCAAGTGCAGGAATACACGCACTTTGAGAAAGCATATATTCCAAACCCTCTAAAAAAGATTCGCTTCCGTTATAAAATACAGGAACAAAATTTATTGCTTCTACACTGGAAAATAAAGAAATTCCCAAGAATATTACCGAAAGCACGGTCGCTATAAATATAAATCCTGCGGTTCTTACTACCGCTTCAACTCCTTTGTAAGCACCGTAACACGCAGACATCAAAAGTATAATTGAAAGCAGTGGTAAAGAAATGGGAGGATTAACTGTATTTATAATAAAATTGTTAAATATCGCAAGAGTATGAAAACTCACCAACAAATAATATACTATATATAATATTATTAAAATCCATCCCACTCTTCCGAGTAGTTCTCGAGCGTTATCCATTAAATTCATTTTTTTATCCATACAAAAAAGTTTGTATATCGGCATTAAAAGCAAAAACGTAATTAAAAAAGCAACAGGAGCAGAAATAATATGGTCCCATATTTCTGAATCTCCTATCAAAAGCGTACCGTAAGTCATGCTCACAACCATGCGACTTATAAAAAGCATTGAAAAAACTTGTCCCACGGAAATTGACGGTCTTTTCTCCATAAAATCTACCTTCCGTAAAAATTATTTTTTAATTTCAGAACCTGGTAAATCTTGAATTTTTATACTCTTCTTAGTGAGAAAACTCCAGCCTCCTCTTACCAAAACGTCACGCATGGCAAAAATATTAAATGGAGAAATAGGTGAAGTAAACGGCACACCGTAGGTATTCTTCGAACATATATTTATAAGAACCGCGGTAAACACTATCATTATTCCCCATATTCCAAGAAGTCCTCCCGTAATTATAAAGACAAACTTTAAAATAGATATAGGTTCGTATAAATTCGGTATAACGTATGAAGATATAGCCGTCAAGGCAACAACCATAAGCGTCGGTGCTCCTATAAGTCCCGAACTTACAGCTGTTTCTCCTATTACCAAAGCTCCGACTATACTCACTGCATGCCCTAAAGGTCTGGGAATTCTAAGACCCGCTTCTCTCATTATTTCATAAATAAGATGAATCAAAATAGTTTCAAACATTAAAGAAAACGGCGTAGTTCCTACAGCAAGTGCAATTTTATTAAAAATCGGCCCGGGAAGTATTTCCGGATTAAACGTACTTATGCCTACATACAAGCCCGGAAGAAGAGTAGAAAGAAAAAAAGCAAAATATTTAAGCCATCTCGTAAAAGTTGCGAAATATGGATGCATTGAATAATCGTCCAAATGCTGAAAATACTCCACAAACAAATAAGGAACTATTAAAACATTAGGTGTTCCGTCAATTAAAACGGCTACCCTTCCTTCAGAAATTTTTCCGCAAACAGTATCGGGTCTTTCTGTCATTCCGACTCCGCTGAACAAAGAAAAATCTCCTTGGTCATCTAAATAAGGAAGGATGTACCCCGAATCCATTACCATTTCAAGGTCAATATTTTTAAGTCGTTTTTTTATTTCATTTAAAACACCGCTCGAAACTTTATCCACCAAATAACACAAGCAAACCATGGTTTTGCTCTCGGAACCAATTTGCATATTTTCAAATTTTAAATTGGGACTTTTTAATCTGCGTCGTATAAGCGTCGTATTTATCATTACCGGTTCAACAAAACCTTCACGCGAACCTCTTTGCATTATTTCGGAAGATGGCTCGGAAACAGACCTAAACGGAAATCCCTGTACCCCCAAAGAAATCATGCAGTCACAGCCGTCCATAGCAAACAGGGCAAATCCGGACATAACTGCATTAAAGGCTTCTTCAAAAGTTGAAACTTGAAGTTGGTCGCACGCTATTACAATATTGTCTCTAATATACTCGTATTTTTCACGAGGAGTATTTCCTTTAATTTTTGAATTTATTATGGGATTCATAACACTTTGCGTAAAAGTATCTTTACTTATCATTCCTGATATCGTTATAATTGCACTTTTTACATCACAGATATCTATATATTTTATAGATAGGTCTGCAGTATCGTTAAATTCTCTTTTGAAATATTCCAGATTTTCAGTTAAAGAGTTAGAGAAAAAATTACTTGTAACGCTCTTATCAGATTTATTTTTCGAATTAAAATAAACTTGCTTGAGGTGCTTTATAAAGCCCATAATGTTTCACTTCCGACACATTTAAATTATTGTATTATTATTTGAAGCAAAAAAGAAAATATACCAAAAATATCAAAATAAAAAGACTGCCACTCACCGCAGATTTACAAGCGGCAAGCAGCAGAATAATATTTTTTACAGAGGGGAGTTATTTTTTTAACCTATCATTCCCCGAAATACTTCTTCTTCGGTTTTATATTCCTTAGGTTCGTGAATTTCATGAGGTTCTTCGCATGGTGATTTGTGATGCCTGCAGTCAATTAACGCTTCACCGACTTCGGTTTTTGCACCGAACAATACAGGAACCTCTACACGTATTTTTTGACTCATTGTGAATTTACACGTTTCTCTTGGCTTTCCTTCGCATATTTTTCCTTCTCTTTCGATTATAGGCTTACCTATACACTCTGTTTTGACTTTTCCTACCTTTGCAAAAGGTTTTATTTCAACCGGTACTCCGACTTTTACCTCTTGGAATCCAAGTGCCGGACAAACTTCATGCTCCGGTTTGTATGATTTCTCATATGGACATGACATATGTATTAACCTCCTTTAATAATTCCTTTTTATTATGAAACTTGGTGTTCAACCAGTCTCATTAATATTATATTCAACAAAATCTTTTATGTTCTTTATATATAATTGCACAATTAATTTTTATTTTTTATATAATTCAAATTATTGAAGAAAATTTTTAATTAATGTATAATTATCTGGATAAATTTAAAATAAAAAGGATTTTTTAAATGAAAAAATTAACTAAATTAATGGGAGTCGTGACAATGGGCGGTATAATGCTTTTAAACATGGGTTGCAACAAAGTTAAAGAAGAAGTTGATTCACCAACACTTTCATCGCCGATAGGTTATCAACTTGAAGCGCCTGAAGACGGCGAAGAAATTGCAGTGGTTTCTACTAACGTAGGAGATTTTAAATTACGATTTTTCCCGGACAAAGCACCAAAAGCCGTAGAAAACTTTAAAGCTCTTTCAAAAGAAGGTTACTACAATAATATTATCTTCCACCGCGTCATAAAAGATTTTATGATACAAGGAGGAGATCCCGACGGAACCGGAATGGGCGGAAAAAGCATTTGGGAAAAGGATTTCGAAGATGAATTCAGCGACAGCCTTTTTAACATAACAGGTTCAATTGCAATGGCTAATCGAGGACCAAATACAAACGGAAGTCAATTTTTTATAAATAATCAAGACCCCCAAAATTTTAAAGGTTGGGACCAGTTTAATCAGTACTATGAAATTTATAAAAAGAATCCGGAAGTATTTACGAAAAATTACGGCGGAACAATTGATATGTCAAAAATAACTGACGAAATCAAAAAGCTGTATGAAACTCACGGAGGAAATCCACATCTCGACGGATATTATAACACTGCCAAAAGAGGACATACCGTATTCGGACAAGTTTTTGAGGGCATGGAAACTATAGATAAAATTTCAAATGTAAAAACAAGCGAAGATAACAAACCTATAGAACCTGTCGTTATAAAAAATATAAAAATAGAAGTATATAAGAAAAAATAATTTCAATATTCCTTGAAGAGGTGTTTAAAATAAAAGTAGTCGGCGGTTGCATAAGAGGCCTTGTTTTAGAGTCGGGGAAAAACGAAAGTTTACGCCCCACCAAAGACCGAATAAAAGAATCTTTATTTGATATCTTAAATTTTAATATACAAGGTAAAGTTTTTTTGGATTTATTCGGAGGCACAGGCCAGATAGGCATTGAAGCTTTTAGCAGAGGCGCACGTGAAGTAATCATAGTGGAAATGAAAAAATCTAACGCAAACATTATTAAAAACAATTTGTCAAAAATAAAAAATGAAAATAACATAAAATTTTTTCAGTGCGATGCTTTAGATTTTTTGAGATGTAATCATTTCGACATAGATATAGCTTTTATAGACCCTCCCTACAGTCAAATAAATTTATTGGAAAATTCACTTGA
Source organism: uncultured Oscillospiraceae bacterium (assembly GCA_902495835.1). Classification (GTDB taxonomy): domain Bacteria; phylum Bacillota; class Clostridia; order Oscillospirales; family Acutalibacteraceae; genus UMGS1491. The sequence goes on from CABUYS010000011.1 coordinate 16,321, forward strand.
TATGACCGCAAAATTGATAAAAAATGATGGAATTATAATTACCGAAACGCTATCTTCGCAAAACGTACAAAATAAAGTTCGAGATTTTTCGTTGCAAAGAAGATACAATTATGGTAACATATCATTGAATTTGTATAAAAAATAGGAAACTTGTTAGTTTGTAAAATTATTTTTAGGTGGTAAAAAATTTATGAGTATAGAAAACTTAATGGATGATCTTGAGGATATAATGGAAGCTTCTTGGCATTTACCTATGTCAGGCGGAAAAACAGTTATAGACGCTGGAGAAGTTAAACGTATTTTGGAGGATATAAGATTGCAGCTTCCAAAAGAGATACTACAAGCCAGAAAAATTATCGAAGATAGAACAAAAATTATAGAAGATGCCAAACATGAAGCCCAGAATATAATAAAAGTTTCTGAAGAAAAAATAAGAGCGATGATTGAAAAAAGCGAAATCGTAAAAAATGCTCAAACATCTGCAAATAACATAATCTCGGAAGCTACAAAACAATCAAAAGAAATGAAACTTTCAGCAAATAAATACGCCCAAGATGTAATGAAACAACTCGACGAAGTAGTTACAAGTAACCTTACCGAAATACGTAAAGCCCGTCAAATGTTACAGTCCTCGGGAACTGTATCTGAATAAATTTAAGCACTGAATTTAATCAGTGCTTTTTTGTATATAGAAAACCACGCGAAAGCCCGCATGGTTCAGTAATAGCTTAAGCGATGTAAGAACGGAATAAAAACTCCTTTTGATGTAAAAAATAGATTAGCGGTTTGGAAATTGATAAAAATAAATCAAATGGAGGACATTCAAAATGAATGATACACATAGCTTATCACATACAAAGTGGAATCGCAAATATTATAAAGATTAGAAATATAAGCTATATTTAAAAGAAAATAAATTGCGAGAACATTTAATAATATAGGTCTATTTATGGATATCAAGTAACAATATTTTCGCAAGCATCAAACCGTATCAGCCTCCTTTAGAGACGGCTAATCAGGCTTCGCCCGTTAAAGAAATACCCCCAGCTAGGCTGGGGGATGTTTATTGTATGTAAAAAATTACGATATAATCAATACGCTAACAAAAAAACTAAAATGTAGGAGAAAATTAATCCTATAGATTAGCACACACAAAATAAAATTGTAATTATAAGCAAAAAAGAAAATATATTTTATAAAAAATAGATAAAAAATAAAAATTATGTAAGTGAAAAAAATGAGATATCATATTAAGTATATCACCGAAGATAAGTATATCAATACTTATAATAGAGAAAAAGTAGTTTAATAATGTATAAAAATTGATGAAATTTGAAATTTAGATTCATAAATCAAAGGTTTTATCGCAAAGAGAATTGTGTGAATGTTTTATAAAAAATCAAAAATGCATAAAAACGAGTTAAAATAATATAGAAAAAACGGCCGCTTTGGTTTATTTAATTCAAGAAAGCAACAAGTAGTAAAGAGAATCATCAATATTTCCAAAACTAAATACCACCCAATATACGGGTGGATGTTTGTTATTTTATCATGTTTTCAAAATCTTTCTCAAAAATTATAGGAACGCCTAATTTTTTTGCTTTTTCCGCTTTGCTTCCCGGTTCCGAACCCACTAAAACATAAGACGTATTTTTTGAAACACTTGAAGTAACTCTTCCACCCATTTTTTCAATTATTTCAGTTACTTCACCTCTTGTGTAATTTTCTAAAGAACCTGTCAGTACAAAATTCATATTTTTAAACCTATAATTTTCAACATTTGTTTCATAATTCATCTTAATTCCACAAGATTTTAAGTTTTCAACCAAATCAATATTATGCTTTAAACTAAAATAAGAACTAAGACTGTCCGCCACAGTTTCTCCCAACCCAGAAATAGAACTTATATCTTCTTTAGAGGCATTTATAATATTATCTATATTTTCAAATTTAACGGCTATAAGTTTTGCAGCTTTTTGTCCAACATGCCTAATTCCTAGAGCAAATAAAAATTTATCCAATCCGCGAGTTTTAGATTTTTCAATTGCTTTGAGTATGTTTTCAGAAGATTTTTCTCCCATGCGTTCCAATTTAATCAAATCGTCTTTAGAGAGTTTATATATATCAAGTGCTGAACTTATTATTTTTTTATTAACCATAGATGTAATCAAAGCTTCTCCTAATCCATCTATATCCATGGCCGACTTAGATGAAAAATGAATTAAATTTCTTAAAAGTTGTGAAGGACAATCAGTGTTTATACATCTCAACGCAACTTCATCGTCAATTTTCATAACCAACGAGCCACATGAGGGGCAATTTTTAGGAAAAACAAACGGAGTGTTACCTTCTTCATGCGATTCAACTCTCACAACTTCGGGAATTATTTCTCCTGCTTTTCTTATGACCACTCTATCTCCTACACAAATTCCTTTTTCATTTATAAAATCTTGATTATGAAGAACCACTCTGCTTACTGTGCTTCCGGAAATTAAAACGGGTTCTAAAATTCCCGTGGGAGTCAAAACTCCGGTACGACCAACATTTATTTCTATGTCTAAAATTTTAGTTATCTTCTCTTCAGGCGGATACTTGAAAGCTTCAGCCCAACGCGGAAATTTAGATGTACTTCCCAAAATTTTTCTGTATTCCAGAGAATCCACTTTAACTACCGCTCCGTCCGTTTGAAACGGCAAATTAATTTTTATTTCCCCTATACGTTTTATTTCTTCCAAAACTTCATCAAAATTATAATAGGCGTTATAGAAAGGCGGTACAGGGAATTTCATTTTTTTCAAATAATCGAGTGATTCTTTATGAGATACGAAATTTATACCCTCTATTTTTTGTACATTAAATATAAATATGTCTAATTTTCTTGATTCGGTTATTTTTGAATCTTTTTGCCTCAACGACCCTGCCGCGGCATTTCTTGGATTTTTAAATGTTTTCAAACCTTCAGATTCTTGTTTTTTAGTAAGATTTAAAAAATTTTCCTTAGACATATATACTTCGCCACGAATTTCTAAATAGGGAATTTTTTCATCTAAAAATTTAGGCAAACTCGAAATTGTCATGATATTTTCCGTAATATCTTCTCCAACAATTCCGTCACCGCGAGTAGAAGCACGAACCAAAACTCCATTTTTGTACTCAATGGATACCGATAAACCGTCGATTTTGGGCTCTACAACAAAAAAAGGCTTGTCCACAACATTTGCAACTCTTTTTCCGAAATCAATCATTTCGTCAATAGAAAAAGAATCGTGCAAACTTTCCATTTTAACTTCGTGAAATACCGGAGAAAATTTTTCTAAAGCCTTCCCTCCTACATGTTGCGTAGGCGAATCTTTTGTAATCAATTCAGGAAATTCTTTCTCAAGTTTTTCTAAATTTTGTACCATTAAATCATATTCATAATCGTCTATTTCCGGAGAATCTTCTTCATAGTACTTTTTATTATGATATTCTATGTCTTTTCTGTATTTTTTCGCTAAAATTTTCGCTTCTTTAAGCGTCATATTAGCCACCTTTTCTTAATTTTATTTAAAATTTTCCACTCCGTCTTTAGTTACTCTGACCTGAACAAGAGGAGCACTCATTGATTTGCTTTCAGTATATTCGAGAGATTCTTTAAATATTTTTTCTGCTTCAACAAATTTACTTTGTTTTGATGAATAAAAAGTAGCTAATAAATCTCCTTTATTAATCATTTCACCAGTTTTTTTGTTCAAAATTATACCCGAATTGTAATCAATAGAATCTTCTTTTTTCTCTCTTCCCGCTCCTAAAATCATAGCAGATTTACCTATTTTTTCAGTATCAACTTTAGAAATATAGCCTGATTTATCTGAAAAAATTTCATACTTAAAGCAGTTTACATTTTCAGGATAATTATCATCAAAAACGGTTAAATCTCCACCTTGTGCTGCAACCATTTCTTTGAATTTTTCCAATGCTTTCCCCGACTCAATTGATTCCAGAGCTAGCTTTTTGCAATCTTCCAATGAACCTTTACCTGCAAGATTTAACATATTTGCCGCCAAACAAACAGATACTTCTTTTAAATCGTTTTCTCCTCTGCCTCTCAAAACTTCGCATGATTCCCATACTTCCAAAGAATTTCCTATGGTCTTTCCGAGAGGTCTGTCCATGTCGGTAATTAGCGCTACTACCTTTTTTCCAAAACTTTCGCCTATAGAAACCATAATTTTTGAAAGAGAAATAGCACCCTCTTTAGTTTTCATGAAAGCACCGCTTCCAACCTTAACGTCTAAAACAATACAATCAGCACCCGAGGCAATTTTCTTGCTCATTATACTAGACGCAATTAGTGGCATGCTTTCAACAGTAGCTGTAACGTCGCGTAAAGCATAAATTTTTTTGTCGGCCGGAACTAAATTCCCACTCTGACTCATTACGCAACATCCCACAGTATTAACAATATCAAAAAATCTATTCCTGGAAATTTCTACATTCATACCGGGAATTGAATAAAGTTTGTCAACGGTTCCTCCTGTGTGACCAAGTCCTCTGCCCGACATTTTGGCAACTTTAACTCCGCACGCCGCTACAATAGGAATAACAATCAAAGTAGTTTTATCCCCTACTCCACCGGTGCTGTGTTTATCAACTTTTATTCCTTTTATAGAGCTTAAATCCATAATTTCCCCAGAATACAGCATGCATTCTGTTAATATTTTACATTCTTTATCAGTCATTCCATTAAAATAAACTGCCATCAAAAATGCCGACATTTGGTAATCGGCAATTTCATTGTTAATATATCCATTTATAAAAAATTTTATTTCTTCAGAACTAAGTTCTAAATTATCCCTTTTTTTCTCTATTATATC